>JAGPDK010000049.1 GCA_018057605.1 Kofleriaceae bacterium
ACCTACATCATCGGCGAGTTGCTGCCGAGCCGCCATGTCGAGTTCCGCCGTCAGCGCAATTGCCGCGGTACACGCAGCATCGTCGTAGGCAAGGCCACGCGCAAACGGTCCAAGTGCAGCAATCATCTCCGGCGTCCCGCAATCGCAACCGCGCACTTCGATGAATTTTTTCATGCGCACGTCAGGAAACAGGGTTGATAAATGCAGCCCCCAATCCGACATGTTGGCCCGTTCACTGCCATGGCCCTGGGCCATGTACTGACGGAATGTGAATCCGGCCGGCATCGGCACGTAACGCCCACGATGAATAAAATACATCGGCACGTCGAGCGCCCACTCAGTGTACGCCGCAAAAATGTCTTCGCGTTCAAACACAAAAGCCGGCATCCCGCTGCGAGCATTATCGGTGTCGCGCCAAATCCACGCACGATACGATTGATAATCCGTGGCTTCACCGTCGACAATTGACGAATTCGCCCATAGCGCCGTCATCAGCGAAGTCACCGCATACAACGCACGCATTTTTTTTGCGGCATCGGCTTGGTCGGCAAAATCCATGTTGGTTTGCACCGTCGCGGTGCGCAACATCATATCCAGGCCGCGGCTGCCCACCGTCGGCATGTAGTCGCGCATTACGTCGTAACGCTGCTTAGGCATCCACGGCACATCGCTGCGTTTACCAAACGGCCGCAAGCCACTCGACAACCATGTAATACCAAGGTCTCGCCCAACCGCGCGCAGCACCGCAAGGTGCTCGTTGAGATCGACGACAAATTCTTGGTCGGTGACCACGGGGCGAGCCGCAAGTTCGAACTGCCCGCCGGGCTCAATTGTGACTTGGGCATCGCCACGGGCAAGCGCGATGACAAAACCTTGCTCTTCGATTGGGGTCCATCCGCGCTCGGCGAATTGCGCCAACACTTTGCCAATTCCGGTTGCGTAGTCGGGCGCCGAACCATCAGCGCGCACGCCGATGAGTTCGTGTTCACTGCCAATGCGCCATTGCCCGCGTGGTTTGCCCGCCGTTGAAAAATAGGTCTGGAGCTGGTCGGCCCTGGTGACTAACTCGGACTCATTGCTATCAACGATATACATGGGCTGCGCGCAATGTAGGGGGCGTGCGGCACGACGTCAAGGCAAGCGGCACGGGGGCAGCGATCGCATCAGCATTCGTTGACCTGCCCAATTAGCGAGGCTGGCATTGCGGCGTTATGCGATTTGCCGTCGAAAATGTGCTAGTTTGCCAAGCGTGCGTGACTCGGAAACAATATCCCAATTGCGGCAACATGCCGATTTCGCCAACCAGCATGACCGTTTACTCGCCTTATTGCGCGAGCTCGCTTTTGCCGAGCGCGAGGTCACGCTGTCGTCGGGCCTCAAGTCGAATTTTTACATCGACTGCAAACAAGTCACGTTGCACCCTGAAGGTGCCTTCTTGGTTGGCGCGCTGATTCACGCCGTGGTCAACGCCGTAGCGCCCGAAGCCGTTGCCGTTGGCGGGCTGACGCTAGGTGCCGATCCGATCGCGACCGCAGCGTCGATCGCCAGCTACATGGCCGGCCAACCACGCGCTGCATTCATTGTTCGCAAAGAACCAAAAGGTCACGGCACCGGCCAGTGGCTTGAATGCAGCAAAATTGTGCCAGCGCGCAGTTCACTGGTGGTCGTCGAAGATGTCGTCACCACGGGTGCGGCCACCATCAAAGCTATCGAACGCGTAACCGCAGCGGAACATCGTGTGCTGCATGCCATTACCCTCGTTGACCGGCTCGAAGGTGGGCGCGACGCAATCACCGCGCACACACCGCTCACAGCGCTGTTCACCCGCAAAGATTTTCTGCCATGAAGTTACGCTGCGCTGCGCTGAGCTTGGTTGCGACGATGGCTTGTGCGTCGGCTGAACCTCGCGTCGCGTTGGTTGATACATGGCCAACGCTCGCACCCGCCTACGATGCAGCGTATCAAACCTGGACCCGACATGGCGAACTGCATGATGACTACCAACAAGTCATCATTGTCGATGCAACCCTGCACGCACCGGCATGGCGCATGGCCAACGTCGCGCGGGCCCGTGACCAAGCAAACCAGAATGAAGCCGTCTACGCCAAAGCGTTGGCGGACAGCCAAGCCGATGCCGCGGCCCACCACCGCATTAGCGTAGTTGTAACCACGTGGGATCGACGCGAAAATAATCTTACCCATGGCGCACAAGCCGCTTGGCACATGGCACTTTCCGACGACGCCGGACATACCTGGACGCCTACCTCGGTGGTGCAAGATCGACGCTCCGAGCATGTGTTACGCGCTGACTATCCTACCCTGCGAGATTTCTCCGCAGTGTATATCGCCACGTTTGATGGCTCGACCAAGCTGCTAGGCAACGGTGCAAAAAACATCACGCTGCGAGTTTATGGCGCGCGAGGTGCCGTCGACGTTCACTGGCGCGCACCGTAACCGTGCCGCCGCGCACGTCGCGCACGACCGGCAGTAATTCGCGAAGCTACGATTCGAGGCCGGTCGCCCACGAATACGATGGCTTGGTATCAAAATGATGGGTCGCATCGATCACGCGCACGGTGCCTGATTTCGACCGCATGACGATCGATTGAGTCTTGGCGCCGCCGCCAAAGAATTTCACACCGTCGACCAAATAGCCTTGGGTGACGCCGGTGGCCGCAAACATTACGTTGCCTTGCGCCAGTTCTTCGGTTTGGTAAATATAGTCTTCAGGTTTCACGCCCATGGCGATGGCTCGGGCCCGTTCTTCGTCGCTGCGAAACTTCAAGCGGCCTTGCAGTTCGCCGCCGACGCAACGCAACGCCGCGGCAGCCAACACGCCTTCCGGTGCGCCGCCGATCCCGAACAACACATCGATTCCAGAATCACTGCGACACGTCATTACCGCACCCGAGACATCGCCGTCGCCGATCAACCGAATCCGGGCCCCACATGCGCGCACTTCTTCGATCAATTTGGTGTGACGATCGCGATCAAGAATCACCGCCGTAACATCTTCGATTTTTTTGCCTTTGGCTTTGGCAATCTTTTGCAAATTCCAAGTCGCTGATTCGCGCAAATCGATGAGCCCGCGACATTCTGGGCCAACCGCAATTTTTTCCATGTAGGTATCCGGCGCATTAAGGAATTGGCCATCATCCGCCAACGCGATCACCGCAATGGCATCCGGCGCGCCGGTCGCGCACAAATTGGTACCTTCAAGGGGATCCACCGCAATATCGACGCGGGGCGAATCTTCGTCGGGGCCACCATTTTTTGCCGACCACCCGCCGCCAACTTTCTCACCGATGTACAACATCGGCGCTTCATCACGTTCACCTTCGCCGATAACCACCGTGCCCCGAATATCAATCGAGTCGAGCATCCGACGCATGGCCTCAACCGCGACGTGGTCGGCCAACTTGCGGTCACCGCGCCCCATCAAACGGGCCGAACATAACGCTGCGGCTTCGGTAATACGGACAGCTTCTAGCGCCAAGTTGCGATCTTTCATGGTGGCATAGAACCATGTGAACCAGCGTTGATCAACGGCGGCCGCTCACTACCCACTGCAATGCGCAGAACCGCGGTCGAGTATTGCCGCTAAGGTGTTGCTCCACGTCCAATGCGGTCTTGCGCCGCTTGCACCCTTCGAAGTAATGCGACGCAGTAGCCGTGTTGTCCCCGATCCCTGTATCGAACATACCCGGTCGGCAATCGCGTCGCCTACTCGCTGCGTGCCGCTAAGCTTTGCATTGCGCCAGCGGCACCGCGCCGGTCGGCTTCGCGGATGTTCCGGGACACCAACGTATGACGGCTCGCCGCTGACAGTCGGTACCGTACACTCTCCGACTATGCGCTAACGCTACGGACAGTTCAGCGCGATCGTGAGCGGTTGGGTGCGGATCAAGAGCTTTGCGTCGACAGTCGGCGCCGTGATCTCGATGACGACGCGGGCGTCGGTGATTGCAACGCCCGCATCCGCTTCAGCTTCGGCACTGCAGCGACGAAAGATTCGGTCAGTTGCCGTCCGCTGCTGCGATCGTCCAGGCATCACCGTTCGACACAGCGATGACTTGGGATGCCACGGCTTGTCGTTAACGATGGTGCGGTACAGTAGCTGCTCGCTAAAGGGCGCCCATGCTTTGGGCAAGACCACACTGATGTTGCTGGCAACGGCTGCGACGCTATTGCTGCACCGTCCGCTGATATCACTGACTCGCTCGGTGCCAGCTTGGACCGGTGTAGCGCTGAGCTCGACCGTATCCATGGCTTCAGTGAGTGGTTGATCGGACACGGCGTACTCAAGGGTTTGTGGCGCGTCCCTGCTTCCGCTGTGTTCTTTTGAGACAAATCGATAGTGTTGCCCTGGCTTCATTGCACGGGTTGGACGAATCAAGAACAACGAAAACTCGGGGTCCGTCTTGTCCCAAAGTCCAAGCGCGTCGATTTTAAACGGTACGGAAACTTTGCCATTGGCTACGAGGCGAAACACCTTAATCGCTTTGGCGCTTGGTTTCGAGCGCCCAATCCACACCACGCCTTTGGCGTTTGCCGGCAACTCGCCGCTGGCCGCCACGAAGCCCAGGGCGTCAGCCATTGCACACGAACAAGCCTCAGCCTCAACGCGCGCAATTGTGACGAGAGTGGCAACGATAGAACAGACGACGGCCAGCTTCATGGGTTTAGAATATCATGCAAGCGGTGTCGCTGCGGCACACAGAATTGCGACTTACCTGCGCGCACGACACGCGGGGCGTGTCGGACGGCTCAGCCGACCGTCGCTGCGACAACCGGCATCGCCGCACGCAGCGCTGCGGGAATCGCCGTTGGCCGACCGTCGCGAATACGCACCACCGCATGCCGGGTATAGCCCGTGGCAAGCACCCGGCCCGCAAGTGCAACCGTATACTCAAAACGCAGCGTCGCCCCGCGCATTTCAGTTACATCAACGGCGATCTCCAGCAAGTCTTCGTAGTGCGCCGGCCGCTTGTAGTCACAGTGTGCAGCGATTACCGGCAATGCAACGCCGAGTGCGTCGATATCTTTGTAGCTCTTACCCTGCTGCCGCCAATAGTCAGCGCGTGCGCTTTCAAAGTAGCGCAAATAGTTCGCGTAATACACCACGCCCATTTGGTCGGTGTCGCCGAAGATGACGCGCAGTTGATGAATCATTGTTTACCGTTGGCACCGGTCGTACCTGCACCGGCAATACGCAAGACCACGGTCGCGTGCTGCACGACATCCAAGGCATCAACTTCGCGCAACGCGGTTCGCAGATCACCTTCTCGAGCTTCGTGCGTGATCACAAAAATATGGGTCGACGCAGTAACCGTCGCGCCAGGCCCGGCCGTCTCATCTTGCACAACTTGGGCAATCGAAACCCCATGCCTGCCCAGAATGGTCATGATCCGGCCCAACACCCCAGCTTGGTCTGCCACCGCCATCCGCAAATAGTATCGCGAGCGAATATCGTCGAGAGGCAGTAGCGGACGTTGGCCTTGCGCAAATGGCCGCGCCATCGCCCGAGCGCCAGCCGCCCGCGCTAACATGTTGCGACTGATTTCGATCATGTCGGAAACCACAGCCATTGCGGTCGGCAACATCCCAGCACCCGCCCCGTAGTACATTGAGTCGCCCAACGCATAACTGTGCACGTACAAGGCATTTTTCGCGCCGGGTACATCGGCAAGTAGCCAGTTTTTAGGAACCAACGTCGGATGCACACGGGCTTCAATCGCTGTCCCGTGATCGCGGGCAATAACCAAGCCTTTGATAACATAGCCAAAGCGATCCGCGCTGCGAAAATCGATGGGTGCAACCGTGTCGATGCCCTCGGTCGAAATCGCAGCGACGTCTACGGCGGTACCAAAACACAAGCCGACTAACACCGCGAGTTTATGCGCCGCATCGCCGCCGCCAACGTCTAAGGTTGGGTCGGCCTCGGCATATCCCAGCGCTTGCGCTTCGGCTAACACCTCGGCAAAACTTCGGCCGGTTGCCGCCATCGTCGATAAAATGTAGTTCGACGTGCCATTCACAATGCCATGGATGTGTTCCACCCGGTCAGATGCAAGGCCCTCGCGCAACACCCGCACCACCGGCACACCACCGCACACCGCGGCTTCGTAATACACATCCACACCGGCCAACTCGGCCGCAGCGAAAACCTCACGACCATGCTCAGCCAGCAAGGCTTTGTTCGCGGTGACTACGTGGCGGCCGTTGGCAATCGCGGCCATCACTGCTGTGCGCGCATCGGTCACGCCACCCATCAACTCGCACACGATATCAATATCGGGCCGCTGCAACGTACCTTCAATATCGCTCGTCAGCAGCGTGGCATCGACTTCGACTCGACGAGGTTTATCAAATTCGCGAACGGCAATGGCCCGCACTCGCAACTTAGCGCCAAGCCGCGCTTCAATGGCCGCCGCGTTCTGCTCCAATAATTGGATAACGCCAGCACCAACGTTACCGAGCCCAAGCAGGGCCACGCCAATTTCGCGTGGCGGATTTTTTTTTAAGGATGAAATCATGTAAATGCTACCGGCTTCGATACGAAAAATGCTGAGCCACGATGCGCCATGCACCGCTGTCGCGCTCAAGGATCAACGTGAGAATACCGGCTTCGGTGACCGTGGTGGCACCGTCGGAAATTTCGCGTGCCATCGCGCCATGCACCAGCATGCTGGTACCGTAGGGCTGCGCCGTCAGCTCACTCAGTTTAAGGTGCACCTCACGAACGCGCGCCAGCATATCGCGCAGCGCCGGCTCGACGATGCTCCAGCCATTTTGACGTTGGCCCTGATCGACGACGACCAAGCGGCGGTCATTGGCATAAACGCCGGCCAGCCCGTCCAAGCTGCGTACCTCCATAGCTTGTCGCCATCGTTCCACCGTAGCGAGAGCGGCAACTTCGGCATTGCCATCAAGCGCGGCCACCGCAACCGTCGGCGGAGCCTTGGTGCCGGCACACCCAGCCAAGATCGCAACAACAACCAACGATCGAACGATGCGCATGCCACAGGACTACCACGCGACCTACCCTTGTTGTAGGCTCGCGCCATGACGGAGATCGTTTGGCTACACGCTCGTGAAGTATTAGATTCTCGTGGCAACCCAACCGTGGAGGCTGAAATTGGTCTCGATGGTGGCGAGCTCGGCCGCGCGATTGTGCCTTCGGGCGCATCCACCGGTGAACATGAAGCGCTGGAATTGCGCGATGGCGATGCCACCCGCTACCTCGGCAAAGGCGTGCAAAAAGCCGTCGAACACGTGCGCGATATCATCGCACCGACGCTCATTGGCATGGATGCCAGCGATCAAGCCGGCATCGACAATGCCCTGCTTGCGCTCGATGGCACGCCGCTAAAATCCAACCTCGGCGCCAATGCAATTTTGGCAGTTTCGATGGCCGCCGCGCGTGCGGCCGCACAAGCCCACGAATTACCATTGTACCGATACCTCGGCGGTGTTGGCGCCCTGACTTTGCCGGTGCCGCTGATGAACATCATCAATGGTGGCGCGCATGCCGACAACAATCTCGATATTCAAGAGTTCATGATCGTACCTGCGGGGTTCGATCGGTTTGAAGACGCCCTGCGTGCTGGAGTCGAAATCTTCCACAACCTCAAGAAGATTTTGTCGGCCAAAGGCAAAGCCACCAACGTTGGTGACGAAGGCGGTTTTGCACCGAGCATGGAGTCAGCCGACGACGCCATGTCGACGATTCTTGAAGCGGTTGCGAAAGCCGGCTACAAAGCTGGTGAACAAATCTTTTTGGCCCTCGATGTCGCGGCCTCGGAATTTTTCGACAAAACCAACGGCGTATACAACTACGAGGGCAAAGCGCGCAGCGCCGCCGATATGGTGGACTTGTACGCTAGCTGGGTTGCGAAGTATCCGCTCATTTCGATCGAAGACGGCCATGCCGAAAACGACTGGGCCGGTTGGAAACTGGCAACCGAAAAGCTTGGCCGCAAAGTGCAGTTGGTTGGCGATGATTTGTTCGTGACCCAAACGCCACGGCTCAAACGCGGCATCACCGAGGGCATTGCCAATTCAATCTTGGTGAAGGTAAACCAAGTTGGTTCATTATCGGAAACTCTCGATGCCGTGCGCACAGCCCAACACGCGCGCTACACCGCAGTCATCTCGCACCGCTCTGGTGAAAGCGAAGACTCGTTCATCGCTGACCTCGCCGTCGCTACCAATGCTGGCCAAATCAAGACCGGCTCGGCATCGCGCTCGGACCGGATTGCGAAATACAATCAGCTGTTACGGATCTGCGACCAACTCGGCGATGAAGCCCAATTCGCGGGCGTCAACGTTTTTCGACGGTAGGGTGAAGAGCACGCGGCCTGCCCCAATGCTGGTCGCGTAAGGCTAATCGCACTAAATCCTCGTTTACTTTGGGGTCTTACTCACCAACCTCCGCGGCCGCGCGGCCAGCCGCAGCGCCTCCGTTCAAGAAACTTGCTCGCCTGTCTGTTCTTCCGCCAGCAAGCCGCCGCCGGCGGTGCAGCGCCTGGCCGCGGCCGGCGCTACACTGCGTCGTGATGTGGCACGTTGAGCCACGCCGCAAGATCGCGGCCGAGCGCGCTGGCCCACGCAGCATCGACGGCAGCGTTGTCACGGCCGTACGCCGGATTGTCGTGGACCGCAGAATCGTATTGTTCAATAACGACAATTGCGTCCTGGTCACCAAGCATCAACCGGACCCCGCGATGCCCCAAATCGTCAGCGTCCACAAACGATTCTATTGCAGTCACATCGCCACCGGCCACCGTGCGAAAGCCTAAGGTAAATTCGACGTTGCTACCAACCAACTTTTGCCCCGTGGGTGACCACACCCCGCCGTGCAAGGCATCGGCAAAAGTCCAAACCGCGGGACCACCCTGATATGTCGCCCCCAAGGCAACATGCCGCTTGGCTAACGCATCAAGTACAGCGTCACGTTGGTCGTCCGGCACCTGCCGCTGCTCGCCCAGGCGTGCCCCACTGGGCCCAACGTCATATTCGCCCAACCAACTTGCGCGCATCGGACACAAATCCCACGCCGCGATTACCTGCGTCGACGCCGTCGTCGCCGGATTGCGTTCAACCGCGGCCAGCAACTGCGCGGCTACGGCTTCGCTGCGTTCGCTCAGCGATTGCGTGGACGCCGGGTACGCGCCCTGCAGCTTCCAGCCCGATGGTAGTGCTGCCATGGTTTGCGTGGCGCTGCGAAATGCCACGCTGTAGCCGTGCGCTTGATCGCCTGCTAACAGCGCGACATGGCCATCAATGGCGGTAGACCATCCGGCCCCGTCGTCACGCGTGTACCAATCGACTGGCCCACGCATTAAAGTTTCGATGCTGTCGGAATGTCGCATGATTGATCTCGCCTAGCACAAGTGTAGCCTACCTATGCGCCGACCACCCCGGTGGATGCGCCACCAAAAGGAAAAACCGTGAGACTCGGGGATTGCTGGGTGGTCGCGGGCCCGCCTGCGTCGTACTATGAGCGCATGAATCTTGAGTCGGCCTTGGCCTCCGTACTGGCGCATCCGCATGAGCTCGGCCCGCGCCAAGCATTCGCTGCCCTGGTTGGCGGCACCCGCGGCGCATTCATTGAAGCTCAACTTCGCAGCAGTGCCGCACTGCGAGCCGAACCGCCGAGCTTCGACGACGATGCCGTCATCCTCGCTGACGAACTGCTTGATGGCCACGGTCACCAGTGGGCCAACGGCGCCGATCAACTCACCACCAGTTACACGTTTATGCGTGGGTTTGTCGAATTTGTTGCCGTCGACGCCGGGTGGTTTGTCAACCACTGGGCATCGTTGTTCGCGCGCGCACCCATTCGTCAACTTGTTGTTCACGGCCTGAGCAACCCACGCGAATTTTTCACATGTGCCGGCTTACAACAGTTGGTTGGATTGACCTTCAATCTTTATGGCACCGCTTATGGCGCTGAACGTTTTGACGATAGCGCGGCGGCTAGCTTGGCAGCATCACCCTACCTAACTCAGCTGCGATACCTAGACGCGGCCAACACGGCCTTAACCGATGTCGGCAAACTTTCGATTTTGCGCGCATTGCCTGCGCTGCAAGTGGCCCTTTTCGACGACCTCAGCGAGACAGTCATCCAAGATTACGACGGCACCGTGACTGGCGTAGTGGAAGCTGACGGCCTGGTTGAGTTCGAAAAAGCTCACGGCCCATTTGCGAGCTTGCACGAAGTGTCGAGGACCAATGCGACCGTGTTGCGCGAACGCTATTGAAGCATTGCGGTGCGATCTGCGCCAAACATGCGGCCCGTTGAGCTCCATTAGGAGTTCATTAATTGCGCATTCTCGGCGGTGGTGTGTAGCGAACCCAACACGCCCTTCGAATTTGTAGGCGCAGTTGGATCCGTGGCTTGGCGCCGTTTGAGCGTTTGGTACAGCTGCAATTTGTCTTTCACGATCAGTTCTTCGACGCCTGCACCGAAGATTTGCGCGCCGACCAAACGAATGCCATTGGGCTTGCCCTCTGCATCAATACCTTCAAGTGCCACAACCCGAGTCATCTCATTGATACGTTTCACCACCGGGCGCAGCGAGCCATTCGACGCGACACCTTTTGGCATTTGCACCAAAGAACCTACGGCACTAACGACACCGTCGACCACTTTGGTCCCGGTCGTGGTGTGAATCACCACTTCTTTGCTGTTTGCGGAGTTGATCTCGGCGTCTTTGAAGCCATCGACAAAGTGAACCCGCAATTTCGCATCGGTAAAGGCACCCTTGTTGCGAATATTGAAGGCGCCGAAGAACACATTGATTTGTTCAGGGGTCATGGCGAGGCGGGTCAACTCTTTGCGCAGCGCAGCCGGCGCTTGCCGCACGTAGTCCGAGTTACCATACCAATACACGTGTTCAGAGCCAGATTCGAGCGCACGCAATACCGCCCATGCGCCACTAGGGCCGTCGCCAACCACCGCAACACGATTTTTGGTCTCGGGATTTGGCAACACCAGCGAGAGTTGCGCATGTACCAGCAGCCCGGCTTGGGCAAGCTTGGTTTCGCCGGTTTCGCCGGTGGTATCGGCAGTATTGAGGCGTTCGCCCTTGATACGCTTACCCAGCGGCACCGGCGCACCTAGCCCTAACGCGCTGTCGAACTGGTTGCAGTATAGCTCGACGCCATCGGCCGTGACGCGCAACTTCTTGGTGCTCGGCCACGAACCATTATTCGGGTTGTGCTCAACTTTTTGCACCGCCGCGTAAAACTGCGTCATACCTTTGTCATTCGCGGTTGATGCCAACGCATCGGTAACATCACTAGCTTTAGCAAACTTGCTATGCTCGTCGGTGAAATCACCAATTTGCCGCGTCAATGCAGGCGTTGCCAACTCGCCAGGCTTCTGACCAATGCGGGTTGCACCATGGGCTGCAAACATCGAACCGGCCGGTGCAATCACAAAGATGCTAGGCACCGACGTAACGTTGTCACTGGGTTTGGTACCGGCCGTCGCCTTGTGGGTGGCGAAGTCCATGATGCCGGATTGGCCCGCACCGGCGATAATCACATCTGTTTCGATGATCTCTTTGCGCGCCGCTTTGCCTTTAAGCAGCGCCGCAAATTGCGCGGCTTTACGTTGTTGCGCCGCTGCGGCTTTTTGGGCCTCGGCGCGATTTTCGGCAGCCCGTTCTTTCGACGGCTGAATGCTTACCGCGCTGCGGGCGGTCACGCCTTGCGAGGCATCCGGCGTGGCGCGCTTGCTGCCAAACTTCGCCATGTTGTCGATACCACCCTGCTGGTACAACTCGGTCGGTTTGCCTTCCGCCACGCGCGTTTTTTTCCACGCCTCAAACACTCGCAGCGATTCCGCCATCACCGCATGTTGCGAAGGCATTTGCGCCAAATCGTTGGCGCCGATCTTGCCCTTGTCACCGAGCAAGCGTTTGTCAGGGTACTCGGGGATGTTCGTGCCGTTTTCCTTATTCTTCAACGCCGCAGGATCAAACCGCCCGGTAAACACGCCGATGGCACTGGGTTGCCCAGCGTGCGCGGCGTTAATGCCTGGCCGCAATCCTGGCATCAGGTCGCGTGGCAACCTTTGCACGCGTTGCGCCGCGGCGTAGTAATACTTGATGGCATTCGTTGGATCTTGTGCTGCGTTGGCAAGCCAACCAAGAGCCACGGCATCGCCGCTGGTCGCAACTTGATTGGTCAGCGATGCAAACTGTTTGGTCAGTTGAACTCGCGCGGCGTGAGGGTCTTTCGCTGCGATTTGCGTGATAGCGGTGTAGTCAGTGTTGGGGATAACGCCCCGCAGTAAGTTGGCAACCACGGTCGGGTTCTGACTAGCAAAGCCGGCCGGCAGGACAACATCAAGCACAGGTTTGGCCGCGGCGCCATGGAGCGGCGCCACCGGTCCACGTCGCGCTGCATTTGAAGCGTACGCCAGTTCCTTGGAAAACCGCCGGGACCAACCCCGACCACGGGCCTGCGATGACTCAGCCTGCGACCGGCCATTGGCCACATTGGCAGCATTGGTTCGGTCGGCGTGCTTACCAGCTTCAACTTTGCGTTGCGCGACAAAGTCGTGGTCCTTTTCGCTTTTTTCGGACTCTGGTTTCGACTCGAGTTGGCTATCGCTCATCACAGTCTCCAGGTATTTTCGGCCACTTGAGCGCCCCTACGGCACAGCATCGACACAATCATAATAATACGATCGCGGCTCGGGTGTCCTTCCGCTGAGCCGTTGCTATGCCGCATATCGCTACCCACAGCACCGCACACAGCCCCCATGCGCCTCCCCCGAAGCATGGAGCGATTGCGGAATCAAGGCAGTGTATTTGAGCAATATCAGCAACTTATACGTGCGACTAATGTGCTGCAGGACAGGGCACTAGCCTAATGCCAATCACTTAAGAAAACGTAAACAAGATCCGCAGCAATCGTAAGGTCTTACTCGGACTCGGACGACGGTACTCAGGCGACGATCCCGCTCCCCAGCGTTCGCTGGGTTCGCTCCATCATTGGCGCGGAGCCTTACCGGTGACGCACCAGGACCGTGGGCATCGCGGCAAGACGGCCAGACAAGGCCCGTGCCGCGCGATCCTCAACGCCATCGAAGCCGCAACACTGTGCGATGTCGAGTACTGCGTGGATTTCCCAAGCAGAACCATGCGCGATGTCGAAGAACCGACGGCGCGACGGTGAACGACGTTGCTCCCAGCGTGCGCTGGTTCGCGCCATGACCGGCGAGGTACGCCGAGTCTTCGCGCAAGTTGAGCGCAACGCTGATGGTGGCACGGCGACCTTGATCCGCCCAAATGGAGCGAACCCAGCGAAGGCTGGGGAGCGAGGCCACCGTTTTCGTCATGCAAAAATCAGCGCAGGCAGTGTGCCAACGAATGTTGCTAACGGCATGACGGCTAAGAGTTGGCGCGTTGCGTGCGCGTGTGCATGGACAAAAACAGCGACAGCGCAGCGCGCGTTGCGCATGTGTCGAGCGCGGTGGTCCGAGGTTCGTCGTCGGAGTACGGAGTGAGCTCAGCCGCTGGTGAAAAGCGTAAGGGTTTCGATCGTTCGCGCTTAAGTGACTGGCATTGGGCACTAGCCCTGACAGCCTGCCCCAGATTTTTGTGAATTTGCGTCCCACGTCAGCGCTGGAGATCGTTGTGTGGGGCAGCCGGGCTGATGGCGCCGCCACCGCCGCTGCTACCGCGTTGGATCAAAGCGCGTGACTTCGCGCAAAAAACTCGTGGTCAGGTATTCCCGCTTGATCATTTCGGCCATTTCTTCGGCGGTGGTGAAGCGTTCATAGTCGACCCGAATAACCGGAATCACCTTGGAAATTCCCTGCACAAAATCCTGATAGCCCTCGTACAGCGCTTCAAGGTATTCCACTTTTATCCGCGATTCGACATCACGACTGCGCATCGCGATACGTTCGTACGAACTCTTGGGCGACACGTCTAGAAACACGATGACACTCGGCTTGCACATGAAGTTGCTCATGTTCTTAAACAGGTCAACGTAGGTGCGATAATCGCGTTGATCCATCAAGCCCGTCTTTGCCAGCATCTTGGCAAAAATCGAGTCTTCATAAATCGTGCGATCTTGCACCGCCGAGCGGCCACGCCAGATAATTTCTTGGTGCTGCTGAAACCGTCGGTTGAGTAAGTACACTTGCATCGCAAACGAATACTTTGCGGTATCGCGATAGAAGTCAGTTAGGTACTCGTTGTCGGCGACCGGTTCGTAGTACGTGTCAATGCCGAGGTGCTGGCCCAACGCAGTTGCCAACGTAGACTTTCCGGCACCGATCATGCCAGCGATCCCAATAAACATATTGCCGAAAACCTCGGCGCTGTTCGCAGAGGTGCCGGAGATTGCGTCGCTCACAGAGGCAGAGGTAGTCATCGCCGGCGCAGCATGCCACGCCGGTCTGACGACGAAGGTCCCGCGCAGCTAGGCACGACGTGGAGGTGTTGCCCTCGGGCCGTGGGCCCCGGCGCCAACTACACTTCGACGGGCGTCTGGGAAAAACTGATCCCCGGCGTCGCACTCGGTATGGCGGACACGACGGGCCCATTGACTCCGCCGCCAGGCCCTGCGTCGGAAGCTGAATCGCCCAGCGTTGTTGCACTCATCCGCTCGGGGTGCTTGCCTTCAATGTTGGCGTAAAACGCGCGGATTTGTTTCATGTCAGCGTCGATGTCGCCGGTTGGCCAGAACAGTGTGCCCAAGCCGCCGCGCCGCTTTTTATAGTCGAGAAAGCCCAGCACGATGGGCACCTTAGCGCCCACCGCCATATGGTAAAAACCGGTTTTCCAACGCACAGATTTACTGCGCGTACCTTCGGGTGCAACGATCAAAAACAGATCCTCGTGATCATCGATCACGTCAACTGCGTTGGCAACAGCGTCGCTCCGGCGACCACGATTGACAGGAATGCCGCCGACCGCGCGAAAAAACTTACCCTTCGCGCCGGTGAATAACGTGTGCTTGCCCAACCACGACATCGGGAAGCCCAACTTCCAAGTCACGGCAAGCGTGAATGGCAAATCCCAATTGGACGTGTGGGGTGCAGCGATGACCACAGCTTTGCGAACATCGGGCACCCCGCCCTCAACTTTCCAGCCGAACGCTTTAAGCCAGGTATCGCCGATGAAGTACGTGATTTGCTTGCTCGAAATGGGTAGGAAGCTCACCCCCGCATAGTGCCCACACCCCACCAGCCAAAACGTCACGGTTTTGTCAGATTTGTGGTTTTTCTGCGATCACCGGCAGTGACGCGGCCCGCCGTAGGCGCCGCTTGCCATGATTTTCGCCGCCGCCAGGCTACTCCGATTTGTCGCCTTACCTTAGGCACGGCCAAGCATGGTGCGCGCGATTACCATGCGTTGAATCTGCGACGTGCCTTCGTAAATTTGCAGCAGTTTGGCATCACGCATCAGTTTTTCCACCGGGTATTCTTTGGTGTAGCCGTAGCCACCAAAAATCTGCACGGCATCGGTGGTGGCTTTCATTGCTGCATCAGCGCCGTGGGCTTTGGCGTACGCCGAAATGATGCTCGACAAGTCGCCTTTATCGACGCACCACGCAGCTTTGTGCGTCAACAAGCGGGTTGATTCGTAGGCGATTGCCATCTCTGCCAACATCACCTGAATCATTTGGTGTTGCGCAATCGGCACCCCAAAGGTTTTGCGCTCGAGCGAATACTTGGTGCTTTCTTCCATCGCGCGACGAATGGTGCCGGCCGCCGACGCCGCAATCCATGGTCGGGAACGATCAAAGGTTTTCATGGCGATTTTGAAACCGCCATCTTCGGCGCCAAGCAGCTGGCTTTTGTGAATTTTGACGTCTTCAAACAACACATCAGTGGTGTTGGAAGCACGATGGCCCATCTTATTTTCTTTGCGGCCAGCTTTGACGCCTGGCGTCTTGGCGTCGACGATGAAACACGCAATGCCTTTGTGTTTCAGGGCCGGATCAAACGTCGCAAAGACCGTGTAAAAATCAGCAACGCCACCGTTGGTGATCCAACGTTTTTGGCCGTTGAGCACGTAGTCGTCGCCATGGCGCGTCACCCGGGTGCGCAACGCTGCGACGTCGGAGCCGGCGTCAGGTTCGCTGCAGCAGTACGCTGCGAACGTCAGCTCCGAGGTCAGGCGGCCAAGGAATTTGTTTTTTTGCTCGTCATTGCCAGCGACCAAGATCGGCATGGCACCGAGCATGTTCGCGGCCATCGAGGTGTTGATGCCAGCGCAACCGAATGCGACTTCTTCTTGCACCAAGCAATCGTCGAGGCAAGACCCGCCTAAGCCGCCATTGCCATCCGGGACTTCGATATTCATGAGGCCGGTATCAAACGCCTTTTTGAATATTTCACGCGGAAATTCACCGGTCTCATCGTAGTGACCCGCCACTGGGATGATCTCTTTGCGTGTGAACTCGCGGGCAGTGGCAACCAGCGCGTTTTGCTCTTCGGTGTATGAAAAATCTGTTGGCACGAGCGCATGCTACCATCGGATCGCAGCCGTGCCAGCCCTTGTACAAGACTATGAATTGCAGTCCTTGATTGCCGTCGGTGCCATGGCCGAGGTGTGGCGCGGCGTTGACCGGCGCGGGGATCGCCCGGTCGCAATCAAATTGCTGCATAGCCATTTGCGACGACAACCCGAGGTCCGCGCGCTATTTCTAGCCGAGCAACAGCTACTCACTACCCTGCCGCAGCATTGTGGTTTGGTTCAAGGCCTGGCGTGCGATGACACGGCAGATCGACCATGGTTGGTGATGTCGCTAGCTCACGGACATGACCTGCGACATTGGGTCGCGCCGGTCGTTGGTGGCGCGTTCGGTCAAGGTGTAGCGGCAGTCAAACCGCAGGCCCTGCCCCACGCCGTGGCACTAGATATCGCGGCTCGAACTGCCGACGCGGTTGCGCATTTGCACCAGCAAGGATGGGTCCATGGTGATATCGGGCCCAGCAATATCGTCGTCGATAACGCGACTGCTTCAGCCGAACTAAAAGCCCAGCCGAACACGGTGATTTTGTGCGATCTTGGCATCGCTCGGCCACTCGGCGCCGGCGGCCCGGTGCGCGGCACGCATGCTTACATGGCACCGGAACAAGTGCGTGGCGAAAACTGGACCACGGCGACCGACGTGTTCTCCCTTGGGGTGCTGTTGTGGGAACTCTGCTCCGGCCAACGCCTATTTCATCGCGGCCCGCCCTTTTTGTCGGCCGCAGCCGTCGTCGAAGCGGCAGTCCCGGCATTGGGGCACCGAGACATCGACCTACTTTTAACCAGTGCTTTGGCCAAACCCGCAACTGCCCGCATGCAACACGCCGCCGAGTTCGCGCAACGCTGCGCCGACATACTGCCGAATCGTAACTAGCACCGGCTCGTTCCACGTAATGCGTCCCGCGCAATGGCTCGGAGTCCGTCGTCGGAGATCCGAGATCCGAGGCCCGAGTAAGCAAAAAAGCTCGCCATCGTGCGATCGACTGCCGACGATCGCCGAAAATCAAAACGCGCCCTTCGGTTTCCCAAAGCGCGCATCAGCGTCGATAAAATGTAAAAAAGATCCGAAATCCGGGGCCCGCAACCGTGCCCAAAACCGAGGCACGCGTCCGGCAAGGCGGAGTGAGAACCGGACCGCAGTTGGCTCTTGCCAATGAGGACCGGAAGCGCAACGACAACGCCGCCCGACGCGTGGATCGGGTTTGGGCATTGGACCGGAAGTGCGACGACAACGTGCCCGCCCGTGGATCGGTTCGTGGGCGCCCTTTAGTCGTAGTGCTCGTCGCCCAGGTGCGTAACCAAATCATCGCCCATGGTATGGCGCAAGATGTTCTTGAGTTTCATGAGTTGAATGAACAAGTCATGTTCTGGATTCATGCCTTCTTTAGGCACCATTGGGCTCTTCCAGTAGAACGACAGCCATTCTTGCACGCCACTCATGCC
>JAGPDK010000434.1 GCA_018057605.1 Kofleriaceae bacterium
GTAGCGCACGCCGGCTTCAGCCTCGATGTCATGACCAATCAACCGCTGCAAGGCAAAAACGCTGCCGGCAAACGCGGTGTAGTCAGGGATCAACGGCAAGCCGTAATAGCCGTGCACTTGCGCTACGCCGGTTACACCGTACGTACTGCGTAAATGCCAATGATCACTCACGTGAATTGGATTAGGTTCCAACGTCAGATTGAGTTCGTGAGTTTGCAACCGAAAATTAAACTGCGCGTCGGTAGTGGCCTGGCGTGCTTGTTCAAATTCACGGCGCAGGTTGTGCTGATAGCCATACGTTGCCGTCAACGTGCCCCAGCGCGCGCTATCCCAGTGACCGCGCGCCAGTACCATATCGTGCCCCACCTGCTGGTACGGACGCTCAACGCTGAAGTCCGATTCAAACAGCTCGACCCCGCTCGGCTGTCGCTGCCCAAGCTGCGCGTAAAAATCCTCGATCGAATCGATGCGCAGACATGAACAAATGCCGAGTTTGGCCTGGTAGTGGCGATACGACAATTCATAAGTTGCATGCGCTTGGCGATAGCCGACGGTACCGCCAAGATTCCACGCGGTAGTGCCGGTATTATTGATCGGATAATCCGGGGTACTGGCCGACGCCAATCGGGTGGCGCTGCCTTCAAGCAGATACGCCAACTTCGGCATCGCCAACGGCACCGCACGCAACCGTGCGGCAACAACCCCGCCCAGGCCATTGTTGTAGCCAATTAGATGCGCTTCACCAGCGTAGCCAGGTGCTGTGAGCAACCGTGGCGGCGACACAAGTACGGCGCCGCCGATCGCGTCTGGACCATATTGCACACCCGCGGCACCGCGTACCACGTCGATTTTGTCAGCAATAAACGGATCAATTTCCGGCGCATGATCGAGCCCCCACTCCTGGGCCCGATGCCGCATACCGTCGACCAACAACAACAAACGCCGGCCAAATTGGCCACGGACAATTGGCTTGGCCATGCCGGTGCCCGATCGCAACAAGGTCACGCCAGGGACCTGCGCTAACGCTTCGGCCAAACCTTTACCTCGAGTCTGTTCCAACGCTGCGCCCTTGAGCGACCCAGTCGAACGCATATCGGTAGCAGGTGGCGCATGGCCTTTCACCTCAATGGTCTCGACGTTGGCCACGCGCAATTCCAATTCAATCGAACTAGTCGAGGCGCCGTCGCCAATAATCAACGTGCGCGATTGCGATATGTAGTCAATGCGCCCGGCCTCAATGGCGATCGCGCCCGGACACAAACCAGTAACCAGAAAATGACCTTTGTCATCGGTCGCAATTGGCGCGAGCGTGCCAACCGAAACCGTCGCGTCAACCAAAGGTTCATGGCTCACATCATCGATAACATGGCCGTCCAAAGTGCCGCGACACGGCGGCGCGGCGACCGGCGGCGCTGGCGGTGTAGTCAGTTCCGTATTTTCCACCGGCACCACCCCGCTGCCGGCGCCTTGCGCCATCGCACTGGTTGCCATCGCCAGCACGCTCGCGGTCAAGCTAGCGGCAGCGCACCGACGGACCTGCTTCCTGCGCGTAGTCATAACTGTTACTACTACCATTCAGTCGCAATTGCAAATCAATGTCATCTACTCCAGTCTCGAACATTGCGACGGTGTCAAGCCCTGGCGCACCCGGGGTATTGCACATGAAAGCGACGCGATCGCAACAGTCACCGGCGCGCCGGCTTGAGCCCACGCCGCCGGGCGGTTAATGTCCTGGTGCTGGCCCGGGGATGGTCAGCTGGAGGACGCGATGATCTTCGGCAAATTTTTTGGAGCAGTGCGGGCGCAATTAAACAAGCTCGCGAACTATTTTTGGGAAGCGGACCCGATTGCGCAAATGCAATACGAGTACGACCTTGCGGTTGAACAACTCAAAGAAGGCCGGCTCGGCCTTGAGCAATACCGCGGCCTCGTCGAGCGCGTATCGCGCCAAGTCAAAGAAGGCGAAGCCAACATCAAACGCATCACGGCGCAAGCCAAGGCTTATCTCAAGGCCGGCGATCGCGAAACTGCGTCGAAGTTCGCCTTAGAGCTGCAAAAAGCCAAAACCACGCTCGAACAAAACAACGAGCAGTTGGTCATGCATGAAACCGCTTACCAAAACAATCTCAAGAAGATTCAACACGCCAACAAGAAGTTGGTTGAAGTTCAAGAACGCATTCACAAGTACGATGCCGATTTGAAGATGAGCGAAGCCGAAGCCGAAGTGGCCAAGCTATCGCAAAGCTTCGATATGAATCTCACGACTGACTTCGGCCAGCTTGAGCAAGTAATTCAACGCAAGATCGACGTTAATCGAGGCACCGCACGGGTGGCCGCTGACCTTTCGACCGAAGGCATCGACAAGATCCAAGCTGAAGAGAAGATGGAAAAAGTGCTCGCCGAAGATGCCCTTCGCGGCCTCGAAGAAGAGCTCGGTATGCGGGCCCCAGAAACTACGCCCGTGGTCGAAACGTCAAAAGACCTCGGCCCGGCGCTAGCCGACAAAGAACTCGAAACTCAATAACCCAACGGCACGGCCGACGGCACTACCGACGGACTACACGACCGCACGCGTGAACGGACGAGCACTCGTACGCTGCAACGCGCAACCAAGATCAGGAACATCGTATGAGCACTACCCCAGGCAAGCCCAAACCAGCATTTTTCATCGCGGTCGCCGCCGTCGTCATCGGCCTCGTCGGCATCGCCGTCATGAAATGCAACAAGAAGCCCGACAAGCCCGCCGCGACCGACAAGATCGACCTCAAAGACATCAAGACCCAGGCCGGCACGCCAAGCCAAGCCGAGAACCCGGATCCTAACGGCGTCACCACCGTCAAGGAATACACCTTCGAGGCTGGTTCGCGCCTGCCACAAGTACCAGGCACCTCGGACTACAAGAGCATCGGCAAAACTCGCATCGTGCGTTTTGCAATCAATATTTGGGCTGGCTGGGCACCGATTGTCTTCGCCAACGGCGGCAAAGGCCCGGGCAAAATTTGGAAAGACGCCAAAGGTAATGATTTTCAAGTTGAATTAGTGCTCATCGATAACCCGGTCAATATGGGCAATGCCTTTGCTTCGGGTGATATCCACGTTGGCTGGGCCACGGTCGACATGCTGCCGCTAATCGTGCAGCGCCTGAACCGCGATCCACGCACCATGCCACGGGTGTTTCAACAAATCGATTGGTCCAATGGCGGCGACGGCATCGTTGGTCGCGACAACATCAAAACGGTTGCCGATCTGCGCGGCAAAACGGTGGTGTTGGCGCAAAATTCGCCATCGCATTATTTTTTGCTCAACATGTTGCTGAACGCGGGGGTGCAGCCGTCGGAAGTTGAATTCAAATTCACACCTGACGCGTTTGCCGCCGCCGCCGCCTTCAACGCCGACAAGAAAAAAGAAATCTCGGCGGTAGTGTCGTGGGCACCAGATATCTACACCTTGGCCGACCTGCCAGGTAACCGCATGGTGGTTAACACCGCAACGGCGAACAAACTCATCGCCGACGTCTGGTTCGCTCGGGCCGATTTCTCGCGCGACAACCCGGACATCATCGAGGGCTTGGTCCGCGGCATTCTCGACGCCACCAGCGAACTCAAAGACGACGCAAAAAAAGGCGAAGCGGCCAAATGGATGGACGACCTGTACGGCTTGCCTGCCGGCACTGCCCTCAAGATGTTGGGCGATGCCCACTGGACCAACTACGCCGAAAACCGCGACTTCTTCTTGAATCAGAACAACCCAACCAACTTTGAGCGGACCTACGCCACCGCGCAGCTGCTGTACCGCAGCATTCGCGTGCTCGATACCAAAGTGCCATTTGACCAAATCATGGATTTCTCAGTGATTCAGAAACTCGGCAAAGAACCCACGTACGCCGAACAAAAGAGCGAGTACGAGTTCAAGTTCACACCTGTCGCTAACGATGGCATCAATGTCGAAAGCGCAATTCTTACCAAGACCGTCACGATTAGCTTTTTTCCAAACTCGTTTGAATTGAAGAAAAAAGTCCCGGGTAAATCCGGCGGCGCCGACACCATGTACGATCCGAACGTCGAAAACACGATTGAAGAAGTCGCCAAGTTGGCCGGCCAATTCGGTGCGGCCCGCATCCATATTGCAGGTCACGCCGATGGTTCGATGCGCGGCTCAGCGGATGACAAGTTGGTGCGCGAGCTGTCGCTTAACCGCGCCAACGCAGTCAAACAAGAGCTTGCCAACAAATACAAAATGAACCCGGCGCAATTCGTCGTCGCTGGCTATGGCTGGGATAAACCCGCGGATCCTAAAGACCCTGACAATCATGCCAAGAACCGTCGCGTCGAAGTGAAAGTGGTGCCGGCGGAGGCGCAGTGAACAAACCCGACGGAGATAAGGCGGCAGCACCTACCTCGCAAACGCCTGGCAAACCTCACGCCAGCGCGCCGCCGCATGACAAGGTGGCGACGCCTACCATTCCTAAAGCACCGGCGTGGTATCGCACGTTGCGCGCCGATCCACCGCTGCAAATTCGCTTGGCGATCGCCGGCGGCTTTCTCGCCGTGTTGCTGTTTTTGTGGTGGTTCGTTACCCGCGGCAGCGCAACCGACGCGATTATTTCGCCAAGCAAAGTGCCAAGTCCCGGTGCGGTATTCAGCTCATTCAGCAAGCTTCAAGATCGCGGTTTAGGTGATGCCATTGCCGCAACCTTAGCTCGGGTACTGCAAGGCGTTGGCCTCGCCGCAGTTGTCGGCATTGTCTTGGGTGTCGCCGCTGGCGCGCTGCGTTCGGTTGCGGCCGCACTCGGCCCGGTGGTGATTTTTCTGCGTTCCATTCCGATGGGCGCGATGTTGCCGCTGATGCTGGTGCTTTTTTCGACCGGGGAAAAGCAAAAAGTGATGTTCATCTTTTTTGCAGTCGTGCCGTTTGTGTTTTCTGACACGATGAAAGCAGTGGCCAGCGTGCCCGAGCGTTTCGTCGAGACCGCGAAAACCTTGGGGGCCAGCAACGGTCAGATCCTAAGCAAAGCGCTGGTACCGTTGGCCCTGCCCGACATCATCACCAGTTTGCGCTTTCAGTTCGGCTTGGCGCTTGGCTACGTCATGTTGGCCGAGGCTATCGATACGCCCCACGGTATCGGCCGCATGCTCGGCGA
>JAGPDK010000435.1 GCA_018057605.1 Kofleriaceae bacterium
TGCCCACGCGGCGCTTGCCATCACAGCCAACACTAACGCATCAAAATGGACTGGCAAACGGATCGACTATGCGAGGTGCATCGACTATTTGGTGTGAGGCGCGGCGGTCGCGCATGCGATCACCACGAGGCAATGCCGGTTGTTGCCAGCTTGAGCGGTCTGAGCGCCAGTGCTGGCGTAACGCTGACAGCCATGTCGCGATTTGACAAGAATCGGCAAAGCGGCAGGATGGCAGCACTGTGAGTACGCGCGGGACGCGTTGTTGGCGTGGCACGGGGCTTGCTGAAGCCTACGGCATGAAGCGAGTAATATTTGGTTTGGGCTTGGCTGCGGTTTGGTTGAGCGCGGCGGCGCTGGCGCCTGAGGCTGCGGCGTGTTCGCAAGAGGCGTCGGCATGTGGTGACGTGGTCTATCCGGCGCTGGTGAAATCGCGGGCCAGTGACAGCGTGCTGCCTTCGGCGGTGACGGTCAATGCCGTGGTCGCCAGTAAGTGCAGCGAGACGTCGCGCAACATTGCATTCGACCCGCATGCGACCACGAATCTGCCGGAAGCGGTGGGTTATGAACTGTCGTCGAAGGGACCATTGCCAGCAGGCGTGACCTTACCCACGACGCCAATCACCATTGGTGGTGACTGGTTGCGGCTGGCGTATACCGGCACCGAGCCGTCGTTGTCGTTCACACTCGCCATCGTGGCGGTGGAAGCCGATGGCGACCGTGGGCCAAGCAGCGATGTGCAAATCGACGTAACGTTTCCGACGGAAGTCGATAACGCGATGTCGAGCTGCTTGGAACCGGCATGCATGTCGGCCTCAGCATCGTCGACGCAAGGTGCCTGGGTGCTAGCGGTGCTGGCGTTCATCGCCGTGCGGCGGCGGCGCTCACGCTAAGCAAAAACTACAGCGACGCAGGTTTGCGCTGCTGCAACACGCCGACGCGGCGGGTATCGTGAGTCTGGGTTGGCTGGCCAGTGATCTGGACGTTCCAGGAAAATTCGCAGCTGCCTGGTACCGACGGCAAGCAGTGAACTTCAGCTTCGATCACATCGCCAACCTTAACGGTAACCGGGCCGGTGAAGGGCAGCAGCATGCGGCCCCAGTGGGTGTCGGGGGCGCCCACCGCGTTGGTCAGGGTTTTGCCATCGCCCATGTCGGCGGTGAACCAGGCGGCGAGGGCGCTGACAATGCCAGCGCTGTCGACGACGAATTTCAACTTGGCAATGAACGGGCTGTCGGCCTGTTCAAGCGTGGTGGTCAACGCATCGTGGGTCCACATGGGTTGTGGCGGCGAGCGCAGATCTTCGGGGTTGATGGTGGCTTGGCTCATGTACGCGTCATCCGCAGCGGCCGCAGCGATCGAACTCATGTCGATACCGTGCGGCTTGGACCGCCACAGATTTTGCTGATAGGCGATTTCTTCGACGAAGGCTGGTGCGATAACGGCGGTGACGCTGGCGGGCACAATGCGGCCACCTGGTGCGAGGTGACGATCACGGGCCATCACCAGAGGTGCCAACATGTTTTCGTCGACGCCTAGGCCGCCCATCCACTCCGAAACGATGACATCAACTTTGCGTGGCAAGTTGGCGTCTTCAAGATCGGTTTGCATCACTTTGATGCGATCGCTGAAGCCGTTTTCTTCGATCAGTTGAGTGGCAAATTTGGCAATCGAAGTGCGCTCGACGGCGAACACTTCAGTAGCGCCAGCTTGGGCGGCAAACATGCTGAGCACGCCGGTACCGGCGCCCATGTCGAGCACGGCATCGCCGGGCTTCACGACACTGATGAGGGCTTGACGATAAGCTTCGTTGCGAATGCCGTCGCGCAACATCCAACGGTGCAGCGATAGCTGCGCATAACATTCGGAATCGTACATTGTCGGAGACATAGCACTTTATTGCGGTTGGCACGCGGGTTGCGTGGCAGCAAAGCGCGTCGCCGCGGCGGGTGATTAGTTGGACTTTTTGAGCCGCGCTAGCAATGCGTTGGCGTCCTTGACTTCCGCGCTGGACGGTTCGGTTGCAGGATCGTTGGCTACCGCTTGCACGGCGCTGGCTAGTGCATCCGCGTGGGCACGAGCCTCGGTCAGGGGCATGGCCGAGAGCCAATACAACATGCTCGACATCCGCCAGTAACGTGTATTGGTTTCGGTTTTGTCGACGACGCCTTGGTTGGACAGTTGCACGGCTGCTGCGCGTTTGCGCTGAGCTTCGGCCGGTTGCTGCGCTGCCTCGTCGACATCTGCGCAGTGCAGCAGGGTAATGAGCAATTCAGTTTCGCCGCTCGCCGGTGGCAGGCTGGTGCGGCGGGTGCGAGCTACAGTGGTTACTTCATCGCACAGTGTCTTGGCTTGCGGCAGCTGACCTTGCTCGACCAGCCAGTCCATCAAGCCGATGCCATCGCTGATAAAGTTGAGCATGTCGGGCGGCGAATCAGGTGCATTGGCCAACAGCTTGCGCGATAGCGCGGTGGCTTTGCTGAGCAATAGGCCGCGTTGTGCAGGCTCGGCGATTTCGCCTTGTAATTGCCAAATTAACCCGAGTTGGCGTGCCAACGGTACGTTGCTTGGGTCGTTGTAGTGGTCGTCGTCAACGCGGCGTATCGCTAGATTGAAGAAGCTGGCAACCGTGCAGTCATTGCCAAATGCGGCGGCGACGATGGGTTTAAAGCCAAGACCGAAAAGCTGCGCGTGAAAATGCTTGCTGAGATTGTATAGCCCCGACTTAGAACTCACGATCCATGGCATAGAGTTCGTTGACGAGAGCCTTCCTCGTACACCCCGTCAGCTCAGCCAGATCACTCGCGTCGATGACGTCCAACGAAGCTCTAAGCTGTTCTTCCGTGAAAGCTTCCCGGTTTTGCAGCCGAGTCACGGTCGGCAACGTTTGCAGCATACAGGCCACGATACGTGCGCGCAGGTTCTGCGGATTGGAACGCTCCATCTCCGCCAGCGTGTGTTCAATACGCACCGCGAGTGGCGCTGTGTCCGGTGCGCCCCAGTTAGCGAGAGTCGCCGATACCTGCTGCTCGATCACGGTTGCCGCCGGTCGTTCCACATTGTCATAATCCATCACCAACGTGGCGGCAAGCACCGGCAGCTGCGGCATAACGCGTTCGAGCCGACGACGGGTGGACTCAAGCCCGTTCGGCCACCGCTCGAACAGTAGCCCCTCGAAGGCTCCCCACGCCGTCCCGCCCACGTGCGCCTCGTATGCCATCGCGGCAGTCTTGATGTCGAGATAGCCAAGGTCTTTAACAATATCCGCAACGAAGTTCACGTTGGCGAACAGTCTTGCCCTGCGCTTATCCGGCCAGTGGTCCGAGGTATTATACAACAGCGGCGTACGTGGACCTGGGGAGACCAGCTTCACGTCGGGAAACGTTCCGTTCGCTTGCCAGGACTTTGCCCACTCGCGTGCGCATTGCTTAAGAGTGCTTTCGACCTGTTCCATTGAGCCGACCAGCCAGGCGGGCACGAGAAAAGCACGTGCATCATCCGTATGCTTGTTCATCTTGTTCCTTGGTGATTATGCAACAACTTTGTGGAGGAACAAATGCACCCTCGCCAAGGACGTTTGAGGATGAAACGATCCAACGACATGGCCAGCCGCACACCATCCAAGTCACCGCAGAAGCATAGCCTCGAATTGAAAATCTCGGTCGCGCGCCGTGTGATTAAGGAGCACAAATCGCCAAGCTCGACGCGCCGAGCTTGATGCCCAGTTGCGGACATTGGTGATCGGTAGGCATGCCCAAGGCCGTGCGCTTGGCCTTCGTGCACCGGCGCACTCTACGGCGCAGCCTCGAACACAACGGGCGTTTCTTTTGAAAGGGCAACAATCGATGAAATTACGCCTGCAACAATTCCCACGCCCACGCCCGCGTAAATACCATACAACCCGCCTGACGAAACCAATGCAGCTACCGAGGTACACAAGGCCACGATGCCCAAGGCCCTTAACAGAGCCTGGCGGAAAACTGCAGCGCGAGCCACTGGGTCAACATGGCCACATTTGGGACACGCAACGATGGCAAGCGCGCGCTGAATATCTTTTTGGGCATTACGTCGCGCAGCACCATGCGCACGTCGCTGCGCCCCGTTGTTGTCGATGAACAAGGGGCTCGCGCCAGAGCCAGTGCCCAGTCCGACAATGACGACGGTAGCGTGGTGTTTGCAACCAGCACAATCGAACGCATGACGTTCAAGCGTGGAAACATTTGCGGTGTATTGTTTACCGGCGTACACGATTAATCCTTCACGATGCTAGTTGCCTCATACCCTACATTGATGGCGTTTAAAGCCTAGATCGAAAAGCTGCGCGTGAAAATGCTTGCTGAGTTTGAAGCGTCACGACCGGCGTTGTTGGCCAAAGCGCGGGCCGGTTTTTAAGCAACCCGGTTGCTATTCGATCCAAATGCCCCAAGCGCCATCGATCAGCGTGGCGGGACCGGTGATTGTGCGTGACGGCGCAACATCGCCGCTGTCGTTGATGTCGAAGACGGTGATCGACGAGCCCGCATAGTTGGCGACGTAGATTTGGGTCCCTGTGATAAAGGCCCGGTTGGCATAGTTGAGTTTGGTATTCGGTCCTGCGATTGTTCGCAGTGGCGTGGCGGCACCATCGGCGGTGGTCGGGAAAACCTGAATGCTGTTTTGTCGCCCAGTGGTGACGAATAATTCGGTTCCACGCACAGCGATTCCGTTTGCTCCAGCGACGGTAATTTGCCGCAACGGTGTTACGTCACCAGCGCCGTTTGCCGCAAAAACCACACAGCTGGTCTGGTCGTTGCCGACGAAGATCTCGTTATTGACGATCTTGATGTCGATCCCGCCGCTCGACATTTGACTCGAAACCAGGCGACGTGTTGGCGCAACATTGCCGGTGGCGTCGAGGGGAAACACCGCGATGGCGCCGGCTACCAACACGTAGAGCTCATTGTTGTAGACCACTAACCCGCGCGGCTGAATCAACGTGGTGGCCATACCAGCAATCACTCGAATCGGTGCGGTATCGCCGGTTACGGTACTGGCATTTGCGAAGTCCCGAACTGAACCGTTGCCTTGATCAGCGACGAAGAGCTCATTGTTGAAAACCGTCACGCCGCTTGGACTGCTGAATCCAGTTGCCGCACCCT
>JAGPDK010000436.1 GCA_018057605.1 Kofleriaceae bacterium
GCTCAGCGTCGACAATTGCCAACGCTGCGGTGCGCGCAATTTCGGGATCGCCGCCCAGAATTTCAATGTAGGCGTGATCTAACACGAGCGTTGAACGAACCGGCTCACGATCCCCTATCAGGCTCAAGCCGCGCGCGATTTCGCGTCGGGCCGAGTCAAGATCGCCACTAAAAGCGTGGGCATACGCCAGCAACGCGTGCGCCTCGCTGGCAATGACCTCGTCGGCGCCACGCACCAACACCTCGGCAAGCGCGCGGCCCTCGGCCACTTTGCCTACGTCAATCAGCGCGCGCGCCAAGTACAGGCGACCAATGCCGAGCAACTCCACAACGCCAGCCATGTGAGCCCGTTCTACAACATTGCTCAGCAACTCGATCGCACGCTGCGATTCACCATGCAACATCAAGGCTCGCCCCCAAAAATGCCCGGCAATCAGCGCTAACAACACATCGTCGTGGCTGTCGAAGTTGTGATACGCGCGTTCAAGCGTGACCACGGCATCCGCTGCACGCCCTTGGGCCAGCTCGGCGACGCCAAGATATAGGTTGGCCATGCGCCGCCGCAAATAGTTCGACGGATCATTGCCAACCAGCTCCGTCATAAGCACACGCGAACGCTCAACATCTCCAAGTTCGCTCGCAGCCAACAGCTCAACCAACATCAGCATGTAATCCAAATCGATAGCGCCAATCCGTTGCGCCGCCCGACGACCGTCTTGAATCGTAAAAAGCGCATCACGCCATTGCAACTTCAGCCCTTGCACGACTGCGCGCGTCCAGGCGAAGCGCGCAAAATCAACGTCACTCGGCACGCCCAAATTGCTTTCAATTTCAGCCGTCAGCCGTTGCACTTCGACCATGTCGCCGGCAAGCGCACGCACTGCGGCTAAGCGCATCTGCAAAGTGCCACGCGTTCGAGCGGTAGGCGCGAGCTTGATCGCTGCGCCGTATTCGAAGGTCGCCACATCCAACCGGCACGTGCGCTCGGCAATTGTGGCGCGCGCCAAATGCAGCGCCATGCTCTCGCCGTATGATGCCGGCACCAAGGCGACAAACCGCGCGGCAGCGTCGATTTGCGAGAATCGCAAATGCACGCGCGCAACAGCTATCAAGGCCCGACTGTTGCCGCGATTGGCCAAACTCGTGAAGATAGGTAACAACAAATGATCGAGCCCAGCCTTTGAAACAGCGCCCCCAGCTTGTTCGAGCCGCGCAAACCCTTTGTCGAGGTCGTTGCTCGATACCGCTAAACACATGGATTCAACCGCCAGTAACGTCTGTTCGGTGCGTTCAAACTCGGCCCACAATACATTTGCGGCATCACGTTGGCAGGTTTGCACCAACGCAGGGTCGGCGGCCTGGAGAATCAAGCGGCGCACAAATTCGTGAACCACAAAGTGATGCGGCCCTGCGGTAACCAAGAAACACTCGGTCAACTTCTCATAGGCCGCGTCGTCGCCAAGATTAAGCGCCACAATCGCGGCTTGCGAACACGTTGCCACCGCCGCAAATGCCACTAACAGCTGATGACTGGTAGCATCGAGCGAATCAATAAGTCCTTTGATCGAATTATCGATCGCGGCGTTTTTACGCTGGCCCGTAATCCGGCGCCGCAACAGGGCCGGAATTCCGCCACATTCAGCAATTAGCCCAGCTAGATCTTCAACGTGACTGCCATGCCGGTCGGCAAGGTGTTGAACCATTGCAATTGCTTCATCAGCTTCAAGCGGGCCAAGCGTCACCGAAATCGGTCCGGTGTCCACGGGTAACCGCACGCGCGAGGTCACGATAATACGACTTGCAGAACGAGCGTGGCGCATCATCGCATCCACTAAGGTGGCCGTCTCGTTTGGGGCCAGATGCGCATCATCGATGACCAAAAAATGCGGTTCGGAACCGAGCACACGCACGAGGTCGGTAAGATCACCGGTTTTGCCCAGGGCCGCCAAAATGGCTTGGGTAAGGGATGCCGGACGCGCCGGTGCCACGACGTGAGTCACACGCAACTGTTGCAGCTCGGGCCGTGCCAGCAGGCGGCGTTCGGCGTGATACGCCAATTCGCTTTTGCCCATACTCGGCAACCCATAGATTACGGCAACTGGTTCGTTGACCAGCGCGAGCAATCGCTTGAGTTCCTGCGCACGCCCGACAAAAAATCCCGTCATGAAGTGAGTCCCTTCACAATCTCGCCAACATACCCCGAGCTGCAGCCGTGAGACGGTAAAAAGTGATAGTGCGCATGTGCCCGAACATGTGCCGAAGAGTGTGTGAGCCGACGCCGACACCTCACGCGTCGGAGTCAACTCAAGTAAGATTCGACTCTACTTTTAGCATCGCGTTTCCGCTGTGTAAAGGTCGTCTGTAAATCATCTGTCCAGTTCAAAAAGAACGGAAGCCACCTGCTAAATATATAATAACTATTAGTATTTTCTTGCCGCACAGGCCAGCACAAAACCGCCACCGATTCAGTCGTGATTCGCGCCCATGTGTAAAAAATCGTGGCCGCAGCCACTGTGCGCGATGGCCCAGCCCTACTTCGGCGGCACCAACGTCAGCACCACGTTAACTCCGCGCGCCAAGGTTAGTTCCAGCTTAGTTCCGGGTGCTGCGTCGAATAAGCCAAACCGCAAATAGTTGCGTGTCCCGGTGATATCCACACCGTCGATGGCCACCACCACATCGCCAACTTTGATGTCGAGTTTGGCGGCAGGCCCTGCGGGATCCACGCGGGCCACAGTTAGCGGCAGCGGCACCCGCGAGTCCGAATTTTGTTGGAAGCTCAGCCCGGCATCACCCGCGACCTTACCGGGTTTGAGTCGTTTGGCGATTGCGCCGAAGGTGCCGATATCAAAAGTGCCCGTCGCGGTCGCAGGGATTTGAGCGCGCGTCGAAATCCGTGCCCAACCGAAATCTGGATTCATCGAATAGGTGTAGATACTGACTTCGCCGACTGCGACATTGTCGACGGAAAAACGGCCGCGTACATCGCTAATGCGTTGCGGATCCCCATCGAGCCGATTGAGATTGTTCCCACCCTGCAGCGGCGCGACATGGACTTGCATACCTTGCACCGGCGCTTTGGTTTTCTCATCAACGAGGGTGCCGGTAACCGTGACCGTGTTGCCGACAATCAAAGCTACCCCTGCTTTCACTTCGCCTTCGCGCAGCACAATTTTTTCAGTGCCGGTAGCGGCGCCTACTGTAGCGGTAATCTCGAACCTACCGGCCGGCAAATCATGCATTGCAAATGTGCCATCTACAGCGTAAAAATCTTCTGATCGCGAAAAATTTGTGGCTCGGTCAACAACTTCGACGGTAAATTCTTCAGCAGCGAGCTTGCCGCCTAGTGCGCGCACGGTACCTTCGATGGTGCCGGTTGGCTTCACCACCAAAGCCACGTTGGCACCAAGTGCCACATGTTCAACGATGGCTTCCCCCCCACCTTTGCGATAGGCCCGCACTGTGTATTTTCCAGGCGCGAGGTCTTTCACGGTGAACTTGCCGGCGGGATCTGTGAGCACTGCATCGTTCCATGACCAACGCGTGGTTGCCAGCGCGGCTTGTTGCGCTGCCCCAGCCGCTTCGGGCTCACGCTCCGCCGCAATATAAGCGTCGCTGACGATTTCACCTTTGTTGTCAGCCACGGTCCCGGTGATTTCACCGCGCTGTGATTCGACCACCAGCTTCACGTTGGTAACGCCACCAGCTGTAATTTCCACCCGCTCGCCTTGCTCGTCGTCGTCGGTGCTGCCGGGCTTACGCATTTTTTGCCAGGCGCGGCGCGCCGTGATGCGATACGTGCCGGCCCGTAAACCTTCCAATGTTGCAACGCCATCCGTGCCACTTTCACGCGCACCGCCCATGGGAAACGCCATGCCGACACCTTCTTGCGCCACATTACGCGCGAATACGCGTGCGCCCTTTACCGGTACCCCGGCACTATCCACAATCGACGCCCGCACCGTACCTCCCGTATCGAGCACGATATCCTTGGTTACCACCGTGCCCACCGTGAGCACGACGTCGGGTGGATCCTTCGGCGGCGGCGCAGCATCCGCCGACACCTTCATTTGGTAGGTGCTCGCAGCCAAACCGCGCATTTGATAATGGCCTAATTCATCTGTGCCGGCCCACATATTGCTATTAGGCCGTGGACCGCTAGAATCTTTGCTGCGTAAATAAATCTGAGCGTTGGCCACCGGCTCGCCAGCTTGGTTGGTGATGGTGCCAACGAGTGATGCCCCTTGCGTCACAGTCCAAGTTAACCCAGTGCGATCTTCGCCTCGAACCACCACCACGTTTTCGGTCGTTGCAAGATCTTGATAGCCTTCACATTGCACTCGCACCTTGTAGTGGCCCGGCAATATGCCCCGAATGCGCACGACACCCTGGGCATCGCCGACGGACATTTCACTTTGCCCCAGTGCGGCATCATTGAGGGTCAGACGCGCCCGTTTGCATGGCTGCTTGCCGTCACCCTCGGGGCGCAAGACCTTGCCCTCGACGTAGCTTGCCGTCCGCAACACAACTTCAACACCCTCAACAACTTGGCCCAACCCAAGCAAGATACTCTCCCGCGCCATGCCGTACCCGCGCGCGGCTTGGGCCTCAGCTTTGTAGCGGCCCGGCCTTAGCCGCGTAATGCGAAAGCGGCCTTGCGCGTCGGAGATATCGCTGGCGCTGGCGGCCGGAGCAAACCAAGCCGAATCTGTGGCGAACGAAACCAACGCACCGGCGACCGGCTCACCGCGTTGATCTTTGACCACGCCGGCAATCGCCGACTCCGGCGTAAGTTTGAGATCAACAACACCCGGCGCATCGCCGCCTTCATTGGTAGTTGCGTAACCATCGGCATCAGCGGTCACGTAGCTATGGCCAGCCCGGACCCACAGCTTGTAGCGCCCTTGGGTATCACTGCTGGTGATCGGGGCACCGCCCCTGTTGTCACTACCCCAGATCTGGGCGCGCACTCGGGCGTTGCTGATCGGGCCACCATTGATGTCGCTGATCGTCCCCGTGAGTTCAACTCCGCCCTTGCGCAACACCAGATCGACGTCGGTACGGTGCTCGCCAGGCGCTACTGAAAATGTCGTTTCGCTGCGCAACATTGGATCATCAGGG
>JAGPDK010000437.1 GCA_018057605.1 Kofleriaceae bacterium
CGCGTACCTCGCGATGCAAAACGCGTTGCGGAGCAATGGCCAGAACACCGACGCTGCAATCGACGCGATTGCCATGCTGTTGCGGGTTACTCCGCCAGCCGCTGCCGAAGCGCAGGCTGCGCTTTGCGTTGCGGCGTTGCAGTCACCGACGCTGTCGGCGGCATTGCGGCCTTGGCTCAAACAGCAATGTGACCATGCGGCCTGGCAACCCGTGGCGCAACGCGACCAAGCCACGGAGGTTGAACCCAACCGTCGCGACGACGTGGAAGCAGCGCGCGCCGCCTGGCAACTAGCACCATGGCATAGTGTGCCACGCGCGGCGTACCTCGCAGCCCAACGCGCGGCATCGTGGCAGGCGGTACCAGCTTTGGGCGCCGCTGCCGCTGCGACCGCGCAAGTTTGGTCGATGCCACGCCGCAGCGCCCCGGACGACGCAGCCAGCAGCGACGCCACCGGCGATGCCGCGAGCGACACCACCAGCATTCCAAACGCCGCTAGCGCGCCAGCGATAGCCCTACCCGTCGACGGTCAACCTCAAACGATTACCCTGCAAGCGGCAAGCGCCGGCGATCTACGCTTGCCACTGCTTCGCCTCGACGTTGGCCGCAACCCAGGCAGCGTCCGATTTCCGGACATTAAAATCGACGGCCACAGCTATCTGGCTGCAACCCGTGAAACATCTACCACCATCGTGTTGGCCGTTGCGCCTGGCCTGCATACCGTCGCTGTCAACCATGCAGCGTTCGCAACAGCCCGCGGCCCGATACTCGAAACAGGCACGATCGTGCGCCGCACCTTTGTCGACACTGCGGCGGCCCAACAGTTTGCGGTAGCCAATGCGTCGACGGTGCTCGTCGATTTTCGGCCAAGCATGCAGGCATTAGCAACTGCAACGAGCAGCGTGGGCCCACGCACCGCGCAGGTTACGCTGGTCACCAACACCGGCCAAACCTATCAAATCACTACCGTAGCGACGCGGCTGGTTAACCGCGCAGTATCGTTGCAACACGGCACCGCGTTGGCCGACGTACCCACGCTGCCATTAGCATTCGCACCCGGTACCACGACGATCACAAGTACCGCGAGTCCGGGGGGGCTGTTGCGGCTCAAACAACTGGCACCACCCGCACCGCGACCCAACCCAGCTAGCGCCACGCCGACAACAGCAAGTCCACCTGCCGCGCAGGCCGATCCACCACTCGCATTCGCCGAGGTCCTGCGCCGCATCACGACCCTGTCCCGGCAGATCGCAGCCGACACCAACGATGTCGCGGCTCGGCTCGATCGCGCTGAGCTGCTCGCTGCCCAAGGGTTGATTGCCGCCGCCCGGATCGATCTAACCGTGTTGGCCGGCTTCACGCTGCGCCAAGATCTAGCGCAGCGCTATCACGCCACCCTCGCTGGGCTACAAGACCAAACCACTGCACAGTTTTTGCCAGTGCAACCAGCCGATAGCCCACTGCTGGCTGGCACCCTGATCACGCCCGCTGAAGCCGCCGCCACCCAAGACTTAGTTGTATCCAACGCTGATCAGGCCGCACTGGTAGTGGCGCTTACGGCCAAAACCTCAACGGTTATCGGCCCAAATACAAACGCCCCAGCCGGCACCGTGGCTACGCTACGGCGGTTACAGCAACGCAGCCTCGGCGCACCGACGCTGAACGATCTGACGACGCTTGGCCAGCATCCGCACGTTGCAGTTCGACGCGCAGCGCTGTTATGGGCGCTCGACTACCCATCGCCGGCCTTAGCACCCGTAACTTTTTTGATCGCGCAAACACTTACTACCAGCAACGAATTCGCAACCAAACGCGCGGTCTTGCAAGCCCAAGCGCTCAGCCAGTGGGACACGTTGCGCAGTGTTTCGGCGCAGGCTGGCTTCGAGAGTGTGTGGCTGCCAGTTACCGACAACCGCGATCCCCTGAACCAAGTACGTAGCGCGCTACTCGCAACGCCCTGGCCTGCCGATCATGGCGTCATCATCGATACCGGCCAATCGCTGACGCTGCGCGACCAAGATGCTAGCGCCGTCGAGTTATTCTGTGCACCGGAGCGCAACGGCGACTGCCTCATCGATATACGCCGAAATCAAGCCAGTCATCGAATCGAACTCGCCGCAGGGCAACGCCACATCGTCACCTTCCAAGCTCCACCAGGCGCCCCCGCCGCAGCAACCACCGCCGGCAGACCGGCCACGCCGATCCAATTCGAAATTACGTTAGTATCGCCACGATCCAAACTCGCACTGCGGTTGCTTGATGCCAAGGGCGTCGAGGTTTCAGCATTGGTGGCGACTCGCCCAACATTTCTGGCAAAACCGGACCGTCCGGTGCAAGTCACGACGTTGGGGCCAGCGCTTCTGCACGTCACTGCACTTGGGTATTCGCCACCCTACGATGCAATCACCGTCCACGTTCAAGGCGTCGTCCAACCCGGCCGGTTTGCTGTAAGCGACGTACGCACCCCAAGCATCAACGTCGTAGCCAACCGAACGACCACCTTGACGGCCCCGAGTGAATACCAGATCGCGATCTGGCACCATGGGCCTGTCACAGTGGAACTGACCCCAACACGCGGCACCGTAGCGCTGGCCATCAAGCGTCGCGGCGCCAGTGCAACGGCCGCGCCACCGACGACAACCCTGCCCGTTGCGGTCGCGATGGCACCACCACCCGCGAGTACGGATCCGGGGCCGCGCGAGTCAGCCCCATGGGCAAGCGCACCGCGCTTGCTAGCTACCGCCGCGCCACCTGGCCCAACCTATTCGGTCCTAACGCTGGCCGGCCGCGAGTCACTCGGCGAATTGGAGAGTGACCTCGTCGATGTCGATGCACGCATCGAAGTTTCGATGCAAGCCCGAGCCGCGCACCGCTACGGCTATGGCTTGCTCAGCGTGCGCGGTCGCCAAGTCCTCGGCACGGGGACCACCGAAACCCTGCGCGCCCTGGTGAATTCCCGGCGTGGATTCGCAGGCATCGCATGGACCGCCGACGCGTTGCTCGGCCACGGCACCGATGCCGGCACCGACGGCTGGATGGCACGGGTTAGCATAGTCGCCAAACGAGCGATCTTTTTGTCGCGGCGTTGGCGCATCGTGCCAGCACTCATGGCGCTAGCGGCGCATGCTCCGCCACCGGTTAGCGTCGACGCCGATCCACTGATTTTCAGTCGGTATCGCAACGACCATCCGTTGCAGCTCCAAGCCAGCAGCTTGTTGCTTTGGCAACCCTACGCCGATCAACGAGTGTCGGCGCGGCTCGAAGGCTGGAGTAACTCCGACGGTGCTTCGCTCGACACCGCGCTAGCGCAGTTTGCGTGGTACGGCCTGCTCGAATGGCAACCGCTGCGCGGCCCGGTATTTTCGTTGCGCTACCAACCTAGTTATCGATTTGCCGACGCCAACCGCAGCACGGCAATCTGGCGCCACGATGCGCTGGCCGGGCTGGTCTGGCCGTTGGGCCAGCACCGCGGCGCATGGACCCTTGGGGTTGATCTGGATATTTATAAGAGTAGCAACCGCGGCCTGGCCAACTCACTTGCATTGTGGTTACGCTGGGACGCTGGCGGCCGTGGCTTGCTGGATTTCCGCCCCGATGAATTCATCTTCGCCGACTATCTCGGCGCCACCGCCTGGAGGCAATAGCAGTACCATGGCGGAATATTCCTTCAACCCAGCGACCGCGCCGCATCGCCCGATCATCGCCGCAGCGATCAACGCACACCTGCCACCACTGCAACGGCGGTTGCGGCAACGCCAGATCAATGCCTTTATCGACGAGCTGGTCTCCATGGAGCGCAACCCCGCGGTGTTTGCGATTGAGGCACCGCAATTGCTCGCATTATTGTGCGATCGCACAGCGCAACTTGCCGTCATCGCAGAAGCCCAACGCGAAAGCTTGGCTCGTAATTTCACATTGTATGCGCAACGATTTGGCAAAGCCGATCCACTCGAACAAAACCAGCTGATTGAAACCTACCTACGCGACACCGTGCAAGCACCCGACGCCTTACGCGCCGATTTGGCTGCCATGCGTCGCCATCTTGGCTTCGATGCACTGCGTGAACGCAATTTGGCGCTCATGCTCGACCGCACCATCGCGACCGAACTCGGCCTTTGGTTTTTAGCGCAAGCCTTACCCGAAGTACTCAAAGACGCTGACGCTGCGGCGCAGTTGCAGTACCCACGTTTGGTAAAACTGGCCAGCACGCAAGTCGACAGCGCCGTGCGTTGGCAAGTGCGTTGGGCCGCGGGCCATGCATTGCTAGGCTGTGTCGAGTTGATCAACTACCGTAGCCAAGCCGTGGTCACAGTTGCCACGGCCAGCGACAAAGCGAACAAGCCGGGGCACGGCATAATCGACGACAGCGCACCGTCCGATGTGATGATCGACAAGTTGCTGACCACCCTCGACGATATTATTGGCCGACAAGACGAACACCCTTGGGTCCAAGCCGCAGCGTTGTATTGTGCAACGGCCTTGTCGCCATCGGCTGCCGCTCGACGCTGTGAAGCCTCGCTCAACGCCACCACCGGAACGTTTGATATGTATCGGCGCAAGTTGATCCTGCGCCATGTGAGCAGCGTGCTGCCGGCCGAAACCGCGGTGCAGCTCATTACGTCACGGGTGCATGCCACGGATGATTCCGAGCATGTGCGCTTGGGCGCAGTGGAATTCGCAGCTGCGATGTTGCGGCAGCTGGGCGCCGCAACGCCAGCATCGCCAACGCCAACAACGCCAGCCAGCGCCAACCCACACACCACCGCAAGCAATTACCTCATCGCCATGACCACGGTGCGTGAACCGTCATTTCGCGTGCGCGCCAAAGCCGCAATCGTATTGTCCGAGCTAGCCCGCGATGCCACCCCAGCCGTTGCCCGTGAACTTATCGTTGCAACGCTGGTCGCGGCCACCGGCGACGCCGTGCCGTTCACCGCCAATGTTGCGTGCGAAGAATTAGCCGCTCTCGCAGATCATTGGGCCGCGCACGACCAACCGTATCTCAGCGCCGCCGCCCCGGCCTGGCTCGATGCTTTGCACGTACAACTGCGCGCGCCTGGCATTGCGCCACATTCGGCCGAATCAATTTCGGCGTGTGCCGAACACATTCACCATGTCG
>JAGPDK010000050.1 GCA_018057605.1 Kofleriaceae bacterium
CCCATTGCAGCGGCCACATTGTCCCGCGGGTTCGGCTGCCATCGTGGGAGCTCGGTGCCGTCGCCGCCAGGGCCGATGGCTGCGGTCGGCTTGACCTCGGCCGCGGGACCCAGCTGCTGCCATCTGCTGAACGACAATAACATCTCCCCTTGTCGGCACAGTTGACGCCTACTTGTCGCGCATCTGCTGCCATCTGCTGGACGACAATTACACCTCCCCGGCTAGTGACAATTACATCGCCCATGGTGAGCGACAATTACATCTCCCCGGCTAGTGACAATTACATCGCCCTGCTGCTGCGGCGGCCCGCTGGCACCACGGAGGCCCGCGCGGGCAAGCTGTGGCATTCGGGCTGTGAGCGATACGCAAGTGAGAAAGCTAATGGCCGAGATGACGAAACACGGAAGGCTCGGGCGTGCGGCGATGCACGGCGACATGGACCGTGAGTCGGCAAGAATATGTGTAACGGCGGGCAAGTTGCCGTCGGAGCTGAAGCAACGGCGCGGTTGGCGGACGTGCCATGACGCGTTCGTCGACGTGTGGCCTGCGATCACGGCGGCGTTGGCCGCGACGCCTGGGCTGGAAGCCAAGACGATCTTTGCGCAGCGGTGATGATGCTCCAGCGAAGTCCGATTCCACGGTTGAAAAGTTGGAAGGCTGTAATCGTTATGTCGTCGCAAAAAAACAAAACGCCCGACAGCCTGGTACACGAAGCACGTTGACGCGTGCTACGAAGCCCGTTTGGCCAACGTCCGAAAACGAGCGTAACGTGATTTCGGAGCGGACGGCGATGGCGTTCGGGTCGCTAGGCTGAAAATCAAAACGCCGCGGGGCGTGGTGCGGGTTGAACGATGGCATCTCGTCCCGGGAAATGCTGGCGGAGGTAGGAGTTTGTTAACGATTTGCAGCGAAGGCAAACACCGCGGTTTCGCAGCGCGCGAACGTGGTGGTTTGACATTCGCAGCGGTCCGGGTAACAGGTGCATTGCTCGCCGGTGTAGGCCGGAATGCAATCGTCGCGGTTGCTGCATGCTGCTTCGGAGGTCAGTGACTCACAGGTTACGCCTGCATTGCATTGTGATTCTGGGATGCAGTAGCCGCTCCAGCAGCCGTTGCGCTGACCGGCAACGGTGCCGCTAGGGCAGTTTGGTGGCGGCACCGCGCAGCTGGCATCGGTGCCGCCACAGGTGCCGGGATCGTTCGGTCCACATTCGTTGGATGGAATGCAGTAGCCGGTCCAGCAACCATCAGCGATGCCTGCCACGGTGTTGGCTGGACAAACCGGCGGCATGACAAAGCAGTACACATTACCGGTGCAGCTACCTGGATCAGGATTGACTGGAACACACGCTGGCCAACATTGACCGCTTGCATCACATTGTTCAACGCAAACCGTGCCAGGTGCACATGTGACGGCCGCACAGGCTGGCGCGTCATCCGGCACACATTGTACATCGCAGGTCGCGCCGCACATTGTTTCACCCGGGATCGGATCACATGGGAAGCAACGTTCTTCGCAGTGAGTTCCAGGGCCGCAGGTCATGTTTTCACAGCTTGGGTTTTGGTCGGGAACACAGGTCGCATAGCAAGTCCCCATATCTGGATCAGTTGGCGGCTGCGAAGGATCGCTGCCGCTGCCACCACCGCCGGTGAGAGGACCCGGCAAACACGTTAGTTCACAGTGGCTACCGAGTTCGCAGGCGATCTGGTCGCACGAATTTGGGTCAACGGGAACGCAAACCGCTTCGCAGACGAATGGGCCTTGGCAATCAGCGTTCGGAGGGCACTCACGACATGAATCGTCGCAACGGTAACCAGGGCCGCAGTCAATATTGGCGCAGCTATTGCCGGTCGGAATGCACTGAATCGTGCACGCGCCTTCGTCGTGCCGAGCATTTGGTGAATCAGGGCAAGCAACCACGCAGACCGTGTCTGGCGGGCAGGCGTCAGGCGCGCACTCGGTGCCGAGTGGTTCGCAATGGCCGTAACACACCTCGGGACAAATACCATTTACGTCGCAGCCAGGTGGTTCGCTGCATTCAGTGTTGGCGGTGCAGCCGTAACCTGGGCCGCAATCCTGATCTGCGTAACAACCTTGGGGGCTGTTTTCATTTTGGCAGCGCGCGAAATCGAGTTGGGGGCTTTCAGTGGCACCGAGCAACCCGCGGCTATCGGCATAGACCGCCGAGCAGTCGTTGTGGCGTGAGCACTGTTGCGCATCGAGGTTGTCACACGCTTCGCGATTGTTGGCTGGGCCTGACGGCGCCATGTCCCAGCACTGGAGGAAGTTGATTTTAGCTGGCGCATCTTGCGGCGTGAGCGGTTCGACGTACGCAGCGAAGCACTCTGGTGAAGCCAAACAGGCGCTTTCGCCTAAACCTTCGCAAGAGCTGTAACATGAACCCCAATCGGGTATCGCAGCGATATCGCCGGCAAACTGGCCACCACAGGGATACGGATTGCCAAATGATTGGCATTGGCCGTTTTGCGGATTCCGATAAGTCACTGGCGCATAGGGTGCACCTTCGTCGCGAACGCCCGCGCACGGCAGGGGATCGTCTTCGCCAAAATACAGGTCGCAGCCCGCCGTGGTTACAGCCACGGCGATACTGGCGGTCATTAACAGAGTATGGAGCCGGGTGTTCATAGGTCCTCGGGGGCTGTTGGTTTTCATCATACAGGGGGAATTTGTAGGTAAGCGAACTAGTTAGTAGGTACGCTGATTGTTATCAGCGAGGACACGAGCAAGGAGTGCGCCAATCGTGAATGACCCCAACATTGGGGCTAAGTAGCTGATTGTGTTCCGCCGGCTGGTGCGGGGGTCTCAAAATTTTGAGGATCGCCGCGCCTTGAGCCGCGCAAATCCGAGGGGAATTGCCGTATACCTCGCGGCCATGTCACGCATTGGGATGGCTTTTTCGTGTTTCTTTAAGCTGCTGTTCAGCGGCAAATTGCCGGCGAGTGCCGCACAGTTTTTGCCGCAAACGGTTAAAGCGTTGGACGCGCCATCAAGCGCAGGTGCCACGAATGTGCAGCCAGTCGCCACCAGCGAACCTACGCTGGATTTGAAAAATGCGTCGGTTGGGCGCGCCGCAAGTGGTGCAGGCGTCGACAAAACTGAAAAAACCAAAACTAATTCCGTTGGGCATCAGCGTGATGGGGCGTTAGCAATGTTAGCGCTGCTGCAACGCGAAGGACGCTTGATCGATTTTTTGCGTGAACCACTCGATAGTTTCACCGATGCTGACATTGGCGCGGCGGCGCGCGATGTGCATCGTGGTTGTCGAAAAGTCTTGGACCAACATTTGACGATGGAAGCCGTCATGCCGGGCGCCGAGGAAGACCGGGTTACCGTGCCCAAAGGTTTTGATCCTGCCGAGATACGGTTGATTGGTGAAGCGCGTGGCGAAGCGCCGTACAAAGGTACGTTGCGGCACCACGGTTGGCGCGTCACCGATGCCAAGTTACCGACGCTGGTGGAAGGCATTGATCGCAGTGTCGTCGCGCCAGCAGAAGTTGAGGTGGGGCAATGAAACACAGTGAACGCACCCGCATTGTGGGGATCGACTTGGGCACCACCAATTGCGCCATGGCAAGTGCCATCAACGATGATGCGGTGGTTTCGGAATCCATCACGCAAATCGTCGGCCCCGGAGAAGTGGCCGCGCGATCGACGCTACCATCATTTTTGTTATTGCCGTCTGACGCGGAAGTTGCAGGCAAAGGGCTTGCACTTCCGTGGTCGGGGCCCATGAAGTACGCCGTCGGCACCTTTGCTCGGGATCGCGGCGCCGAGTTGCCGCATCGCTTGGTGTCGTCGGCGAAATCGTGGCTGTGCAACCCGGCCATCGATCGCACGTCACAAGTGCTGCCATGGCGTGGCGCGCAACGCGAACTCGCTGCCGATGTTGATGGTGAACGGGTTTCCCCGGTTAATGCGTCAGCCCGTTACTTGGCGCATTTGCGGGCCGCATGGGACGACGCGCATGAAGACGAGCCCCTCGAAGAACTTGATGTATTAGTGACGGTACCGGCGTCGTTTGATGCGGTGGCGCGTGAGCTAACTGTCGTGGCGGCGCGGGAAGCGGGCTTAGACAAAGTGACGTTGCTCGAGGAGCCGCAAGCTGCGTTTTATGCGTACTTGGCAGCGCGCGGTGATGCCTGGCGTAAAGATCTCGCGCCCGGCGATGTAGTATTGGTTTGTGATGTGGGCGGTGGCACCACCGACTTTTCGTTGATCGAAGTCACCGACGATGGTGGCGCGCTAGGGTTGGAACGGATCGCCGTCGGTGATCACATTCTCCTTGGTGGTGACAATATGGATCTTGGCCTTGCGGCCATCGTGACGCAACGGCTAACCGACGACGGCAAAACCTTGGATGCCCTGCAACAACGTGGGCTCATGCATGCCTGTCGGCGGGCAAAAGAGCATTTGCTCGACGATGAAGCGCCCGAGGTGGTGCCCATCTCGTTGTTAGGTCGAGGCTCAAAACTTATCGGCGCCACCATCCGAACGGAGGTGCGGCGGGCCGATGCCGAAGCGCTACTTGTCGACGGTTTTTTCCCTGTCGTCGCAGCGGACGCGCGCGCGCAAAAGCGTCGGGCGATGGGGCTCCGCGAAATGGGCCTGCCGTACGCGCATGATCCTGCGATTACGCGTCACCTGGCCGAGTTTTTGAGCCGGCACGGCAAAAAGCCAACGGCCGTGTTGTTCAACGGCGGCGTCATGAAAGCGACGCGATTGCGCAATCGCGTGACTGACGTGTTGCGTACGTGGTGCGGGCACGATCTGAAAATTCTTGGCGGCATCGATCTCGATTTGGCGGTGGCCGCAGGCGCCGCCCACTACGGTCGCATTCGCGCTGGCCATGGCACCCGGGGCGTGCGCATCCGCGGCGGCACTGCCCGTGCGTATTATATTGGCATCGAGTCGGCCATGCCGGCGATTCCGGGATTTGCGCCACCAGTCAAAGCGTTGTGTGTTGCGCCGCAGGGTCTTGAAGAAGGCTCCAAAGTGGAATTGCCCGACGACGAATTGGGCTTAGTCGTTGGCGAAAATGTCACGTTTCGATTTTTCGCGGCCAGCGCACGCAAAGACGATCTCGCGGGTGCCCTCATCGACCTTGGCGCACCGGCAATTGCCGCCACGATTACTGAACTCGATCCAGTGGAAAAGTTGGTGCCCGCGGATGGCGAGCGCCGCAGCGGCGATGTTGTCCCGATTCGACTCGAAGCCCATGTTACTGAAGTGGGCACACTAGAACTTTGGTGCGCGGCGCGTGACGGGCGCGGCCGTTGGAAATTAGAGTATTCGGTGCGTGAGCGTGATGCCTGATTTGGCTACACGCGTCGATTGAGCGTGTTGTTCTTGCGGCGCGGTGTCCTTAACGTTTCGGCCGGTTCATTGTCGCGGGCGGGCCAAATGGTTTCGGGCAGCGGAAAGGCCGGCCGTGCTAACAGGTAGCCTTGTGCAAAGCGTGCACCCGATGCAAGTACGGCTTCAAATTCGGATATCGTTTCAATTCCCTCGGCCACGACCAAGGCATCGAGGTCTTTGCACAGCTTCACAATTGCGGTGACTAACTTGAAGAGGCGACTGTTGATGGTGAGCCCGTCAATCAAGCCACGATCGATCTTAACTACTTTTGGATGCAAGTCTGCGATGTACTTGAGATTGGAGTAGCCTGCACCTAGATCGTCGACGACCAGGTGCACACCGCGTCCACGCATTTCTTGCAGCATGCTTTGGCACATTTCGAAGTGTGACAGCGGCACCGACTCAGTGATTTCGAGATACACGTCGTCGTTGTGATTGAAGATGGCATCGTCGGGTTGAATTAGATATTGCTCGTTGAGCTCGGACGGATGAATATTGATAAACAGCGGTGAATTGGGGCACCCAGCTAACGACATCGTGCGCAAGAGCCGGCCGAGTTCACCGGTGCAGTTGTGTTCCACCGCAGCTGCAAACAAGGGTAACGGGCCGGCAAAATGTGGAGATTTTGATCGGGCCAGTGCTTCATACGCAAATATTTTACGGCGCTGAAGATCAACGATGGGTTGATACACGATCGAAACCAGGCGATTCGCAATGACGTTGAAAATTTCCGCGGTGTTGCTACTGGCTTCCGCCCGTAAGATGCCCGAGGGCGATCGAGGCGCCGGCCCCGGCGGTGCGTCGCCAGCCACGGCTACGCCTCGTCTTCGTCGAGCGCGCGATTGAGTGCGCTGGCTAGATTTTCGGCATCTTGCCCTGACATGGCCGCCGGCTTGAATGATTTATCAGCGGTTTCGACCAAGGCAACTAGCTTGGCTTCTTCGACCGAAAGGTTGGTGTCGCCAGCGCCAATCCATTCGTCAATTTCTTCGGTAAGGCGTTTTGAACGAGCCTCCTCACCGAGTGGTTGCACGCCCGCGACCACGGCGCCATGCCGACGATACGCGATCGAACCGTACGCACCTTCGAGGCCACGGCGGAAATCGCCCATGGTTTGGAAGCGATTCCGAGGATCTTTTTGCATCGCTTTGAGAATCACGGCTTCGGCTTGTTCGGTTATTTCGCGGTGCGGCGCAAACTCGCGCGGCGATGGCGGCGCATTGTTAATGTGCATCGATAAAACGTCGCTCGATTGCTGGGCCTCGAACGGTGGTCGGCCGCACAACATGTCGAACATGATGACGCCCAGCGAATACACATCAGCGCGATGGTCGACTTCTTCGCCTCGGGCGGCTTCGGGCGACATGTACTCAGGCGTACCAAACACTGCACCTTGTACGGTTTCCGCGGAAAGCTCGTCGGCGATCAGCACTTTGGCGATACCGAAGTCGAGAATTTTGACGAAGTCGTAGGATTCTTCGCGCTCGGTGATCCAGTTTTGACCGGGAATCATGCGTACTAAATCCCGTCGCCCCGGACGCTTGAGCAACATGATGTTGTCGGGTTTGAGATCGCGGTGAATGACACCTTGGTCGTGCGCTGCTTCGAGGGCGAGGGCCATCTGGTTCGCGATGTTGAGCGCGCGGTGCAAATCGACGGCGCCTTCTTTTTCGATCAGGTCCTCAAGGCTGATGCCTTCGAGGAATTCCATGACGAAGTATACCGGGCCATCGTTGAGAATGCCGAAGTCGGTAACATCGACGATGTTGGGGTGGTTGATCGATGTTGCCGCGCGGGCTTCGCGTAAAAAGCGATGAATCGCTTCTTGGTACTTGGCGAATTGCGGGTGCAGAACTTTTACTGCAACTTGCTTTTTAATGTAGATGTGTTCGCCAGCGTAGACCGTGCCCATGCCGCCGCGCCCCAAGATTTTGTCGAGGCGGTAGTTCCCGATTTGCTTGCCAAGGCGTGCAATGTCTTCTTCTTCGACGAGCAGCGCCGAATCATGGAGGCAGAACCGCTCATTCGTCGGGAAGCGGGTAAAGCACTTTGGGCAGACTTTCACTGGGTTAACTTTTCTTGGGCTTGGGCTTGGTTTTAGGCTTACGCGTGGGCAGTGTTAGGTCAGACTAAAATCGAGATTGGCCGTAAAACGATAAAAAACGCTGGTCGTAGAACTTTTGACCGTCGGGTGGTTTGACGTTGTCAAAGCGAAACTCGGCGCCGAGATCGAGGCGTTGCGTCGGTGAGAATTGCACCCGGGCGGTGGCCGGCACGATAAAGTTGGCTGCGTCGGTATTGAAGTCAACAATCCGCATCTGGGCGAAAATCACAATCGAAACTTCAGGAATCGGATTGGTTGAAATACCCAAGGAAGGATTGAGATCGGGTTTGTTATCGAAATCGATCGTCATCAGGGTATCAAGCGCGACAATGGCCACTTCTTTTTTGGCAACATAACGAAACGGAAATCCGACATCGACGTGGGCCCGAAATCCGCCGCCAACCCGTTTGGGATTCATTGGATCGTTGACGTCGAGGGACGAATCGCGGCCACCTCGAAACGTCGCCCGAAAATCGATGAAATTGTAGGCCAGCGAAGCTTCCATACCGACGAAGGCTTCGATGCCGGTGAAGTTGTAGGCGCTATTAAAACCGCCGAGTAGCATGAAGTTGTCTTGGACGCCGTAGCGGAAATCCAACACATGGCCAACGCTTTCGAACGCGGTCTGGGCGCTAACGTCGACACCTAGTCCGGCGCGCATTTGCAAGATGCCCTGGGTCATCGTGAGCGGGCGCTGCAGCTCCGCTACCGGATACGTGTTGATGTTGTATAAGCCGCCCGCGGTTACCGGCGGCTGGTCTTTGTCGACTGATTCTTCGTCATCTTCATCGCCACCCTCACCGCCGTCACTGTCATCGCCTTCTTCATCGCCACTGTCGCTATCGCTGTCTTCCGAATCTTCGTCGTCATCGCCTTTGGCGTACGCGTTGGAATGGATGGCAGGAGCTGCAACCACAGCGCTAGCTAGGCCACAAAGGAGCGCGCGCTGAAGCACGCGACGAATCGAAGAATAAGTAACCACCTCAATCGTAGGGTAGCCTTTGCGGTCACTGCTGCGCAAGTGTCGGGGATGATTGAAAACGTTTTGCAACAAACCAGTTCAGGTCGCTTGCGATCGCCGTCAAATTCACCTTCGCGCTGCGGCTGCGGGCAGGGTTCGCAGCTGCCACAGTGGCAGCAGGAACAACGGTGCGGCGAAGCCGACCAGCACACCGACCCAGACGGCCACGGTAATGCCCGCTAGTTCGGCAAGTAACCCGGCGGTCAGCGCTGCGACCGGTACGATGCCGTTGGTGCAGACGTGAATGGCGGCATTGCAGCGGCCCAGCACATCGGCTGGGAGCACGGTTTGTCGCAACGTCACGGCCTGGACCACGTACGCAACGGCGAACCCATCGCTGGCGACTTGGTGGGTAACCAGCAGGGCGAGCATGGTTACATGCGAGGCCCCAGCGGCCAGCGGCATCAAGATTGCGACCAGCAACGACAGGGTTGATGCCACGACGAGGGTCGGGCCAATGCCAAAACGGCGTTTGAGTCCGCGCGATAGCAGTGCGCCAAGGAGTGCGCCGATGCCGCCCGAGGCAATCACGAGGCCCAACACGGTGGTCGATAAGTGCAAGACGCGCAAGCAGTACATTGAGTACAGCGTCATGAAAAAGCCGCCGCTGATCGACCACACGATGTGCGCAATCACCAACCATTTGACTTGGGGATGCTCGAAAATTGTGCGCAGGCCAACTTTGAGATCGGCGAGGGCAGGTGGTCGCGCTAGCTTGCGAGGTCCGATTGGTTCAACGGCTTTGGCATCGCCTGCTGACATCAGCGCCGGATCGGCACCGGTCGCCGAATCGTCGCGCTGCGGTTCGCGGATCTGCAGTAGCCAAAGCGCGGACCAAAAGTAACTCACGGCGTCAACCGCGACGGCGAGTGGCGCGCCGAGTGCAGCGATGAGCGAACCGGCGGCCGCCGGCCCACTAATTTCAGCGATTGCATCGGTGGTTTCGAGTTTGGCGTTGCCTTCTTCAAGCTGCTGCTTGGGAATTAACGCGGGCAGGTAGGCATTGTCGGTAATCATGAACAGCGCAGTCGCGGCGCCGACGCCAGCGCCGACCAACGCAAGCTGCAGCAGCGTTAGTGCGCCGAACCACCACGCGATAGGCAACGATGCAACCATCGCGACGCGCGCCAGATCGGCGCCGATCAAGATCCGACGCTTGCTGCGTCGATCGATGTAGCCGCCCGCAAACATGGCAATCAACACGCCAGGTGCGAATTGCGCTGCCGCCATGACACCCATCATGCCTTCGGGCACACCGAGCGTCGCAACTGCGATAATCGGCAATGCCGTGCGAGTTATGCGAGAGCCGAACGCACTAAACGTCTGCGCCGTCCATAGGCGCATGAAGTTGGGTTCACGCCAAAGGTCGCCAGCCACGGTGGTACACTACCAGGTTGTGCCTTGCATCGCATCTGCCGGAGCACGTAGGAGCGCGGGCCTGCAAGCGCAAAACCCTTACGATGCCACGATTCAGAACGGAATATCGTCGTCTGGTCCACCACCGCTACCGCCGCCACCACCACTAAAGCCCGCGCCGAAGTCGCCATCGGATGGAGGCGGTGGACCGTCATTGTTATGACCACGGCCAGCGCCGCCACCAGCCCCGCCGCCTTCGCCTTTGCCACCGCCCAAGAACTGAACATCGTTGGCGATAATTTCAGTGATGTAGCGTTTTTGGCCTTCTTTGTCGTCGTAGGAACGGGTTTGGATGCGGCCCTCGACGTAAACTTGGCGACCTTTGGCCAAGTACTTGGAGCAAACTTCAGCGCGTTTGCCCCACACCACGATGCGGTGCCATTCGGTGCGCTCTTGGCGCTGGCCGTTTTTGTCGTTCCAGCTTTCGCTGGTGGCTAACCGCAGCTCGCATACGCCTTGGCCACTGGGCGTGTAGCGCATGTCGGGGTCTTGTCCGAGATATCCAACGAGAATGACTTTGTTAACTCCGCCAGCCATAACTTCCTCGATCGTTCGTTAGTTGGCGACTTTCGCCATTTGATGGTGCTACCACAGCGCTCTGACAGGCCATGCAACCCTGCGGATTCGCGCGTTTCCTTGCAGATATGCTACGTGTTGCACAGCATGTTGCTCCTCGAAACATTCCCGGCCGGTGCGTTCCAATGTAATTGCAGCATCTTGGCGTGCGCTGATAGCAAAGATGCAATCGTGGTCGATCCCGGCGGCGAAACTGCCCGTATCGCCGAGATCATCGCGCACTACGATCTCACCGTGCGGTCGATCGTGCACACCCATGCCCATCTCGATCACATCTACTGCACCCGTGAAGTCAAACAGGCGCACGGCGGTGACATCTGTTTGCATCGCGGCGATACTTTTTTATACGACGGCTTTGCGCAACAAGCCGCGATGTTTGGCTGGCAGCCACGGCCGACCGCGCCGGTGGATCGATTCATCGAACACGGCGACAAACTGGCGTTGGGCAAACAACAACTTGAAGTGATTCACACCCCTGGGCATACCCCTGGCTCGGTGTGCTTTGAAGTTGCCGACGGCAATCGCACCGTACTGTTTGCCGGTGATACTTTGTTCAAAGGCAGCGTTGGGCGCACGGACTTGCCCGGTGGCGACAGTAAGACGTTATTAGCCTCAATCAAAACCCGCTTGTACAGCCGCAACCTCGACGCCATTGTGATCACGGGCCATGGGCCGAGCACCACGTTAGGCGACGAAGCGCGTAAGAATCCATTTGTGAAGGCGTAACGACAGCCGGTTACCGCTCACACTGGCCGAGACCTTGGAAGCACATCGCAGCGAAACTGAGGCCGCCGGTAGCGTTGTGTACAAGCGCGGTGCGAAACGGATCAACGATGTAGGGTTGGGCAGTGGTCTCGACGTTGCGCCGATATCGGTTGATCAAATCGTCACGCGGCGCTTCCATTGCTTGCAGCGTTGGGCCTTTACCGTCGAGCAACGTTAGAAATTCTTTGCGATACCCGTCGCGATCGGTGCCGAGGGCGCTTTGGCCGAGCTTGACGGCATCGGCCAGCGTCATGTCGCCGACCCCAGCCGATTGCCGAATCAGCGCGGCCGCAGTGGCGACAGCGGTGGCCCAGCGCATGGACTCGCTAGCCTGGGCGAGCGGCACGGCACCGACGGCTACGGTGCGCGCCAGCAATTGTGAGCTGGCCTTGCTTGGTTCTTTGTAGCGGACTTTGACGGTGAGTAATTCATCGAGGTGCGTGGCCGGCGCAGCGGGCGGTGGCGTCGGCGCACTGCCGTACCGACGCGGATCAATACGTTGCTTGGGCACCGCAACGCCGGCCGGCACGATTTCATACAACGCGGTAACCGTGTGCCCTGCGCCCATATCGCCTGCGTCTTTTTTGTCGTTGTTAAAATCCTCGTCGGCAAGCAAGCGGTTTTCGTAACCGATTAAGCGATAACCGGCGACCGTTGCGGGATTGAACTCCAACTGCAGCTTGACGTCTTTGGCTACCGTCACCAGCGTTGCACCAGCTTCTTTGACCAAGACTTTCCGGGCCTCGGTCAGCGAATCGATGTACGCGTAGTTGCCGTTGCCTTTGTCCGCCAACATTTCCATGGTGTCGTCTTTGAGATTTCCAGTCCCAAAACCGAGCACCGTGAGAAATACGCCGGCTTCGCGTTTGCGTTCGATGAGTTCCGTAAGATCGGCGCGGCTGGTGATGCCAACGTTGAAATCACCGTCGCTGCACAAGATCACGCGATTGATGCCACCTTTGATCAAATGTTGTTCGGCTTGAGCGTAGGCCAACTCGATGCCGGCCGCGCCGTTGGTGGAGCCTCCTGGCGCTAGCGTCGCGATCGCGTGGCCAATTTTGCTGCGCTGATTGCCCGGTGTCGACGGTAGTGCCAGGCCTTCGCTGCCGGCGTAGACCACCACTGCAACGCGATCGTCGGGCCGCAATTGTTCAACTAACAAAGGCAAAGCGCGTTGTAGCAACGGCAGTTTATCGGCGGCTTGCATCGAGCCCGAAACATCAATGAGGAACACCAAGTTGCGCGGCCGGGTTTTGGCTGGTGCGAGTTCAGGCGTACGCAGCGCCACCCGTAGCAGTTGCAACCCCGGATTCCACGGGCTGGTGCTGACTTCGGTGCGAATCGCGAGTGGTTCGCCGGGCGCCGGTTGCGCTTGGTCGCGGTCATCGTAGCGAAAATAGTTGAGCCATTCTTCAACCCGCACAGCGTCGGCCGGAATCGCCACGCCATCGCGCACCATGCCGCGAAAGTTGGCGTACGACGCGGTGTCGACATCGGTTGAAAATGTCGACATGGGTGCATCGGCGACCCGAATGAATGGATTGTCGCGACGAGGGTCGTAGCTTTCGGCGCTGGTGTTGCGTTTGGGCAAGGCCCAACTGTCAAGTGGTGGCGGGCCCGGCGTGGCGCTCGGGGCTGGTGGAAAGTTGCTGTTGATGCCGTCGACCACATAGTTGTTTTCCAGGCTGCTGCTGCCAGCCATCGAAACTCCGACACCGTCGGGGCGTGTGCCCGCGGCCTGTAACGCTGCGCCTTCGAAGCTGCGACCGGCGACCGGCAGCTTAGCGAGGATTTCCTTTTGTATTCGCAGGCCTTGTTGCGTGGTGGAGACATCGATTTGTGGCGCTTTGGCTTTGATCGTGATGACCTCTGACTTGCCGGCATCGGGGTTGATTGCGGCGTTATTTGTCGTCGTGCCATTGGCGTTGACGCGCACACCGGTGCTGTTCACTTGAGCATCGGCATAATAAAAGGAGATGGTGTAAACACCCGGTGGCAACGAGGTGATCACATACAACCCATTCTCGTCGCTGACCGCGCTTTGCGTACCTTTGAGCGCTGGGCTGGTAGCAATAATCGTGACGCCAATCAGCGGTTCGCCGGTTTTGCTATCTTTGATGATGCCGCGCACCATCCCGGTCGTGGCGGTCTGGGCGTACGCGGCGCGCTGGCTCAGCGGAATGGTGAAAACGGTGGCATGCAACGTCAGCGTTGCAGCCGCGGCTACGAATCGATGCTGTCGAAATTTGCGCATGCATCATCTAAGGCATGTGCGCGTGCACTCTCAATGTTGTTGTACTAACCAGCGCTGAAGGTTGCATGGCGCACTGCGTGTCGCACCCTGTTGGCGCTGTCGCAGGTATGCCGCTTTTTCGGGTTACACCGTCGGTGGCTTGCCGGCATTTTTGCCCAGCGGTGGCGCGCGCCAACCAAAATGTTCAAGGTCGCTGACCTTGGTTGCACCGGTTAAGCGAAACAGTTCGACGCCATCGCGTTCAAGCTTTTTGGCTTGCGCCACCGCGCCTCCGGGGAAGGTGTCGATCATCGAACCATCGTCGCGCACCACCCGCCAGTACGGTACGCCAGGCCGGCCCATCGCCCGCTCTTCGTCGGAGGCCTCCGCGACGATTTGCAGAAGTGAGCCGGTGGTATTGGGGCAGGTGTAGTCAGCCTTGTGGCTTTTGGCCAACGAGAACCGCAGGTCGCTCATGCGCAACACCCGGCCGTCGGGGATGCGTGCAACTACCGCGCTGATTTCCAGCGGCGATGAAATCAACATCCGCCCGGCTGGCATGTTGGTAGCTTTGGCTTCCGTGAACACGGCAACAAACGGCGCTGGTGCATTTTCGCGTTTCAGCATGGCTGGGCCCATGGCGTCAGGTGTCAGCGGGGCCGGTTTTTTTGGGGCGGGTTTCATGGTTGCTCCTGGGCCGGGCCGGTGGCATCAGCGTCGGCGGTGTCGGGAGTGTCGGTGTCGGCTTGGTTAGTATCGCTGACAATTTCCAACAAAGCGATCGCGATTCCGTCGATCGGCGTGTTGTGATTGGCTGGCAGCGGCGATGCCAAAAAGGTGCGGTCGCCAATCGTGAGCGTGTCGCCAAGTTCTAGCCGGTCACCGTCGGCAAGCGCAGTAGCGGCATCGCGCAGTACGGTGGCCGCAACCGCTGCGTAATCACGTTCGATATCGGCAATCAGCAGGTTGGGCCGGCCAAATTTCTGCATGCCGGCAGTCCAGGCAATCATCGATGCGCCCGCCTCAGCGTCGTCGCGCTCGTCGAAAAACAGGGTTACTTCGTGCATCACTTCAAACGGCCGGTCGGGTGCTAGCGCGGCAATTTCGCTACCGGCATGGGCCCGCGCTGCGGTGACATCGATAACCACGGCGGCACCTTGTTCACAAATGCACTTGGCCAAGGCCCAGCCAGCTTGCACGTGCGACAGATCATCGGGGTCATGGATATCGCTGGTGACAATATAGGCGTACTGCGCAGCGCTAGCTGCCGCTGCGGCCGCCGCGTCGAGGTCGTTTTCGATTAGCGGTGCAAACGGCATGATCACGTTTTCGTCGAACCAGTTTGCGTCGGTTGCTCGGTCGCGTACCACCAAGGCTACCGCGCCGGCGCCTTCGCTTGCCGGCATGCCATGGCGTGATCGCGAAATTGGCAACGGGTCAGCGAGCTTTTCGCTCGACAGTGCCACCAAAGCGTAGGCCCCCGGGCCGCCGCCAGTTACATAGTTTTGTCGTGGCCAGATCGTTACCATTGCCACAATGTGCACTAGTTCGAAATCCTGCGCTATGCTCGTAGGCCGTGAGTGATGCACCTGTACCAGCGGAATCGACCGCACCTCGGGTTTCTGACAGCGATGCCGCGATTATCGTGCGCGACCTGCAAAAAACCTATCGCACCCCGTTTCGTCGCCGCAAAGTAGAAGCACTGCGAGGCGTGTCGTTTCGCGTCGGCCGAGGCGAAACTTTCGGATTTTTGGGGCCCAACGGCGCCGGCAAGACCACGGTCATTCGGACATTGATGAGTCTGATTAAGCCGACTGGCGGCAGCGCTACAATTCTTGGCCACACTTTGCCTAGCCGCGCGGCGCGGCAGCGGGTTGGTTTTTTGCCGGAGCAGCCGTATTTTTACGATTACCTAACCGTGCCGGAGTTGTTGGATCTCGCTGGCCGGCTGTTTGGCGTTGATCACGCGACGCGCAAAAAACGCGCTGATTTTTTGATCGACCGAGTGGGCTTAGGCCGCGCACGCAATCAAAGCCTTAAAAAGTTTTCCAAAGGCATGATGCAGCGCGCCGGCTTGGCGCAAGCCTTGATGAATGATCCAGATCTGGTTGTGCTCGACGAGCCAATGAGTGGTCTTGATCCAAGTGGCCGCAAAGAAGTGCGGGATTTGATTTCCGAGCTGCGCGACCAAGGCAAAACCGTGTTTTTTTCGTCGCACATTCTGACCGATGTCGAATCGGTGGCTGACCGGGTGGCGATCATTGCGCGTGGGCAATTGCAAACCGAAGGGCCGCCGTCTGAGTTGGTCGCGACCACGACGATTTCGGTCGATGTTACCGTGCGAGTTGCTGGCTTGAGTGATGCTGTCGTGGCGACGCTGGCCGAGCGTACACCCGGCAAATCGCGCCGAGTCGGCGATGATTTGAGCATTAGTCTGGCTGCCGACGCTGATGTTGACGCTTGGTTAGCGGCGGCCCGCACCGACGGTGCGCGGGTAATTTCAGTAACGCCTCGGCATGAATCCCTCGAAGATTTATTTTTGCGCCACATTGGCTCCGCTGATAAATCTGCGGCTGCGATGGAGGGCCGGGTATGAGCAAAGTTACATCAGCTAGCAGCATGAGCCCGTCGGCGAATCTTGGCGGCGGGCCACTCGGCAGTATCGGCCGGGTTTGGGCTATTGCGTTGAATACGTTTCGTGAAGCGGCGCGGATTCGCGTGCTGTATGGCGTAGTGATTTTGGTGCTGATGTCTAACGTGTTGGCATTGGTCCTCGGCGAGATGTCGATCTACGAAGAGCAGCGCGTGGCGCGCGACGTTGGCTTGGCAGGGATTTCAATCTTTGGATCGCTCACGGCGATCTTCCTCGGCGTGTTCTTGTTGTACGGCGAAATTCAGCGCCGCACCGTGCACTCCATTGTGTCCAAGCCGATTCAACGCTGGGAATTCGTCGTGGGTAAATACGTTGGCATGGCGCTGGTGCTCACGTTGTTGGTCGCGCTGTTTGGTGCGGCCATGGCCGGCATGTTGACCTACCAAGGTGGTGGCGTTAACTCGGAGTTGATGAAAGCCGTGGTGTTGTCGTGGTTCGAAGTGCTAACCGTGGCCGCCATCGCAATCTTTTTCTCGTCGTTTTCGAGCCCGTTTCTATCGGGGATTTTTGCACTGGCCATGTTTGTGATTGGTCGATTGACCCCGGATATTGAAGCCGCGACCGCAGCTGCGACCTCAGGCTGGATTCGTTTGGTTACGCGGGTAACGCTAGAAATCGTGCCCGACTTGCATTTGTATTCGGTCTCGGGCCGCATCGTCGACGGTGACGCGGTGAGCGTACACGGCGATTTTGTATCGTGGGGTTATGTTGCGATGTCCGCCGGCCACGGCTTTTTGTGGATCGTCGGCCTCATGGGCTTGGCGGCATTGCTGTTTTCCCGCCGCGACTTTGCCTGAGCTGCGACGCGATCTTGCGGGCACCTCGGTGCGTACGTCCGATGCTCGCTCGTCGCGTAGGCAGACTACGCTCCTCGCTGCGCTTCGGGCGAGCGCACCGATCTGCCTCGCACGTCCGCGTCTCGCCGGCAGACTACTCTGCTCGCTGCGCTTCGGGCGAGCGCGCCGAGCTGGCTCGCAAGGCCGCGTCTCGCTATGTAATGAAAATGCTTTGCAGCGCGCACCTTCGAAGACCGAAAGGTTTGAAATTGACCGGATGTGCAGCGTGGGCCTAGGCTGTCACGATGATCGAGGTCGCTTCGCCGCCGGTAGTCAAGCGGGCGCAGCTTTCACAGACCGCGATCTTGCTTGCGGGCATTTGGTTGGTGGTGCACGGCGCAGCGACGGTGTTGGTGCTGCAGCAGCTACCGCAGGGCTTTCCATGGGGCCATGTAAAATTTGTTGCGAATACGGCGGTGCCTTGGGCCGGGCTGACCGTCGGCGCGATCGCACTTGGTTTGCTGGTGCGTCGGCAATCACGCTTGTTGCTGGCGTGTGCGGTCGCACTTTGCGCTGCTTGGTGCAGTGGCGGGTTCGCTGCGGTTGGGTGGTTTAGTACGTCGCTGCCACGGGCGGCGTGTTTTTTTGTTGCCATCGGCGTTACTGGTTTTGCGGTGGTGTGGAGTCAAACGCGGCGGACGGTTTTGCATTGGCCCGAGCTCGTTGTGGCCTGTTTGATCGGCACCAGCGTCGGTGGGCTGGTTGCGTTCGCGCAGCGCGCACCGGCTGCAACTACGCATCCAGTTTTTACGCATGCCTTGGAAGCCCCGCCGAGGTGGACGACGCAGCCCGACGCTGCGGCCAATACGGCAAACGTTGGGGTCGCAGAGTTTGACGCGGCAAGTGCCACGCTTGATG
>JAGPDK010000438.1 GCA_018057605.1 Kofleriaceae bacterium
ATAGCGGCCTTCGTTAACGCGACGGGCATCGCGCACAGCTTCATGAGCTTCCGCCAGTTGCGCCTCGCGTTGCGATAATTCGCGCATCGCCGCATTATGCTCGTCGAGCACGGTGCGCATTTTGGCTTGTGAATCCAGCCCACCCCAAACTGCGCCGAGCAAAACAATTTGCAGCAGTATCAAGACCACAATTTGAGCGACCGGCGAAAAATTGCTAGCTGGAACTAGCAACCCGTTCGGAATAATCCAGCGCGACAGCAGCGCGCCGCCAATGCCAAGGTGCAGTGCGGACGCAACAACGGTGACTTGAATCACGTGGCGTTGGGTCGCGCCACTTGCGAACGCGTACGCCGTCACTGAGATAATGCCGAAATACGCCGAGAACACGCCCCAATAAATATAGCCAGTGGCGTTCGCAAACATCGAGACGTAGACCAGCGCCACTACCATGATTGGATTAAACCGCTCTGGATTGCGGTAGCGCACAGCGTAGGCCGCGGCCACCAGGCCGGTGCCACTAATGCCAGCAATGTGAATTTTTTGGCCGAGAGGATCACCGCCTATCCAAGCGACAATCACCACCGCCCCAGCGCACAAAACACTCAGCGCAACCGCAAAGGTCCAGGCTCGCCGCGCAGCAAAAATTTGCATACCCTGTTCAGGGGTCACAATCGATAAGCTAGGGCCTCGGCTGGCTAAACTCGGCGTTGGACGAGTTGAACTACCTGGGATGTGAAGCGTTACGCTGCCATGCGAAGCGTTGGCAGGAGGATCAGCCGACAGGTTTGCGAGCAACGGCTCGTCCGGCACCAGCTGTGCTTCGACTTCGACTCGACTTGGTGCCGACCCTAAGACCGCCGTCGACTCTGCGACACGTTCACACAGCCCAGGCTCACGCACCGAGCCTGATTCGTCGTCGTTCACCCGTTAATGATAGTAGTTTTCACGCAAAATGGCCCCACCAATCCAAGCAAAGGCTGAACTGCAACGTGATTTTTTGACCGGCCCACAGGTAGGTGCGGGGCATGAAAACTACGGTGATGGCACCGTTGAACAACTTTGACTACGCCGGATGATTCGGCGCATCAGGGCACGAGGCACCACCGGTCATCGCGGTCATCGCGGCGTGTGCGGCCTGCATGGTCGGCGCAGCTAAGATGATGCCAGGGGCACGCGTGCTGCCGGTTACATCTACAAAATCACCAAGCGTATGATCCGGTTGCCCAACAACTTGAATGCACGGCCAGGGTGGCGGCGGATTTTGCCAACTGCCGTCGGGCTTGCGCATGTGCCGGCGATCGGATGCAAAGTTTGCAACAAAATCCGCGGCCGTACAAATACGAAACCATGGCGCAACATGTCTGAACTTGGCAGGTAACACTGGAAAGGTTGCGGCCAAATAACTGGCGGCGAGCGCCGGACTCGGCAATAGCGAATCAAAGTCCCACACGCGCAGCGCACCGGAAGTGGCCTCGGTTGCAAAGCCGATCACATGATAGTCCCATACCATAACGTCGCCGGCCGCACTGCGACCTTGGGCGAAACAGGCGACTTGTTGCCGTGGGTTACTAATGAAGGCAACCCCTTGAATGTGCCCGTCGTTGGCCAGATGCCAAATATTTTCTTCGCAATAAAACGGCGCGTAACGAGTCATGGCGGTGGGGGCGGAGATGCCTGTTCAGCAGGAATTTGCGCCGCCAACTTTTGCAGCAATTCAAGTTGCAGTTGTTGGGTCGCGATCAGCGAGTCCCAGCGGTTGTGCAACAGATGGTCGAGCTTTGATTGCAACCCAGAAATTTCTAGCTCGGCTTTCAGGTTCACAAGGAAATCTTGGTCGGCCTGCATGCGATCACGCTCGCCGTGACGATTTTGCGACATCATAATGATAGGCGCTTGCAAGGCTGCAACACTCGACAACACCAGGTTCAACAAGATGAATGGATAACCATCGAAGGACTTACTGCCCAGGACCACATTGATGGTCATCCAGGCAACGATGACCAACAAGCCAATGGAAACAAAGGTCCAAGAGCCGCCAATTCGCGCAACAGCATCAGCCCAACGCTGCGGCCGCGTGATCGAGCGCTCAAATTCTTCGTTGAGCCGGTACACCACGGTCTTGCCGTCGGCGATCTTACGCGCCACTTCGGTTTCAAGTTCATCGAGTTCGCCGCGTTCAGCGATCAACCGAGCGGTGATCGCGTTGAGGCGATCCTGCACATCGCGGAACACAGGAGGCTCAATCGGCGCTGTGGCACCAGCGGGCTTAGACATACAGCAACCTACTCACATCACGTTGAACTTTGTAATGATCCATGTTGGCTATCGTAAAAACCCGACCAAATCAAACGCTTCGTCGAGCACCCGATTTTCTTGGCCACCATCTTTACGCCATGACCGAGCATGTCCACACGCTTGACATAATTCGATATCGCGCCCACCGCTGCGACCGATGATGCCAAATTGCGCAACGGCTTGAGCATTACACGCCGAACAAATGACGGGGATCGTATTGATCAAGTGAAAGCCACGTTTGCCTAACTTGTATTCGAGCTGCGATAATTCACTCGGTGTCATGGTGGGGACGATATCATCATCGCTGGTGCGAGGGGATAGCGAGGCGGACCGTTGATCTGGATCTGCACCTCGGCGCGCTGGACTCGGCGCGCCTCCTGCCAGTCCGTAACAATGCAAGTCCGCAGGTCCGCCAGTCCGCACGCCAATTCACCCACGTCCGATATCCGGACAATCGTCAACCGCCAAATTTCTCGACAAAATCGCGATTCCGAAACAGCGCCGGATTGCTGTCAAACTGAGCCCGCTTATACGCTGACCGTAAGCTCAGCACTTCAACCGTTTGATCTTTAACCACAAAGTCAATACGCCACCCCGGCATGCCCAACACCATGCCGCCATTGGGGCCCTTGCGAATCCGTCGAAAGGCTTGCGGTGCCGGCGCGACAGCGAGCACCCGTTCGATGCCGGGCTGAAGATCTTCACCACTGGTTTGACGCCACCAAGCCAGCTGCTCAGCGGCTCGCGCAGCGTAGTGCACGGCAAAGACCGGCGAGCGTTTTGCAGCGGCGGCCGCACCCAGTGCAGCAGCAGCCATTGCGTCGTGCTGATCGCCATGCTGATCGTGGGTCGGATCCGCCTCATGGGCCGGCATCGCAGCTTCGAGCCAACCGCGATTGGCATGACTCACAATGTCGGCCATGGGCACATACGGCTTGATATCGAGGACCGGCGTACCGTCGAGGATATCCAGCCCGCTGACATGCAGCGTGCGCCCTACAATGCCATGCAATTGCAGCACACTCATCCCGATCGGATTGGGGCGGTGCGGCGACCTTGTGGCAAAAACCCCGCGCCGTTTATCGCTGCCAAAAGGCGGCAAGACCTTGGGTCGCCAATTGGGATTTTGATCGAACACAAAGACCACCCAAATATGGCTGAAGCTCCCCAGGTCTTCGAGGGCGTGCTCAAAATTATGGCCGGTATACAACTCGATTTGGCCCGGCGCTGCAGCGGCCACAAACGGTTGGCGCGGTGTGCTGACTTTATCGGCAAAGCCACTGTGCACCACGCCAATCGCAGTCATGGTGAACGTTGGCGCGGCCATGGCCGCAGCCTACAACAACCCAGCCAGGCTTGGCGTAATCGACGCAGCTACTTCACAAACGTTTCAAACCGTAACCGTGGAAAGAACTGTGGGCCTGAATTTTCCATGCCGGGGTCGGTCTTGACCGCAACGCTAACTAACAACGGCGGCCACAGGTAAGCTGGTGGTGCAACATAGTCCTCGTCGGGATTTTGGCTTTTTTGCCCTGCTGGCGGAGCGCCGCCTGGGAACAGTTCGCTGCGCGTTGCGGTTGCCAAACGAACAGCCACCGTTGAACCACCGACCGCTCGCACCCGCAGCGTGACTTTGCCGGCGGCGGCGGCAACCGCGTTCGGGTCATTCGATGCTAGCGTCGCGCCCGTTGCATTCGCAACACATCGGGAAGTTGGGCACGGAGCTTTCACGCACTTGGGTATCTCACGGTGCTGATTTGCTGGGCATGCGCCCACCGAAGCTGGAAGACTAGGCTGCACTTTGGCTGGCGCTGGGCTGCGCGCAATGGCTGCAAGCACGACGCGCGTCACATCTATCTCAGGCTGCACATCGCCACCTCGCACGCAGGTTTGCGTAGCCACCCGGGTCCAAGGCGATGCCGCACCGCCGGTTTGTGCTAGCACTTCAACCGTGCCGGGCTGGTCTCCAGCGACACAGCTTTGGGCATAGAGCCGCAGCGCCACTGCAGCGACCCCACGTTTGGCCGCCGGGCCCAACAGTTCGGCAGGAAAATAGAAATCAAGTTCGACGAACGCAGCGCCGGTCAACGCAGCGAGCGACACGGTATCGCCGTTTTGCCATTTGCTAACTACGGCCGGTGCCGATGGCCGGGCTAACGTCAGCGCGAGGTCCCGGGTTTCGATATTCGGCAGCGCCTCGACATAGACCGGGTCGCTTTCGATCCCGATCATGTTGGTGCCGCGCTCAATTTTAAAAAAACCCGCCTTATCGGTGACAGGCACCGCGGTAATCCCTAGCGAATCGGTAAACTGCTCGAACCCATCGCGTTTTTTGCTGGCAATTTTATTGCCCGCAACGTCGACCCCAATGTCCTTGCCCCAGCTGTTCATCATCAGCCAATACTTTTTACCTTTGTCATCGCCCCAGCCGTACACGATAACTGCGTGATTGACTTTCCAGCCTTTGCTTGGCTTGGCGTGGCGATAGATACCACCTGCGTACGCTGAAAGATCATCGAATGCCTGAACAGCAACAATGATCGGGCCGTGGTCCATGATCGCTTGTTGCATTTCTTTTTCGGTTGCAACACCGTTGGGATTCACCCGAAGCGCGCCATTGACATAGTTGCGCTTTGCGATCGCACCGTTGGTCTTGGCGCAGGCCGGCCGACTCGCCGATACGCACTTGGGAAATTTGTGATCAGCAGCTTCGCAAACACCGTCTTTATTCCAGGTGCCAAAACTACAGCCCACTTGCGGCGCGCACTGCGCATAGTCAACAAAGGGCGATCCCGAAT
>JAGPDK010000439.1 GCA_018057605.1 Kofleriaceae bacterium
AAACCGCAGCTTGCGCGCTTTCTTTCATGACGTCGCCCATTTGACCGGTCAACTTCAAGTCGCCTTTGCCAGGGTACACCCGGGTTTCGATGAACATGATGTCGCCGCCAACTGGCGTCCACGCCAAACCGGTAATAACACCAACTTCAGGCGAACGCTCAGCATCGTCGGCGACGAATTTCACTGGCCCAAGTGCAGCTGCCACGTCGGCTTTATCCATCCGAATCGCTTCGGCGCCTTCGGCAATTCGCACCGCGGCATTGCGGCACAGCGCCGCAAGCTCACGCTCTAAGTTCCGCACGCCGGCTTCACGCGTGTAGCTTTGAATGACTTCTTTGATCGCCGCGTCTTCGATGACCAACTTATCGTTTTCCAAACCGTGTTCCGAGGTTTGTTTTGGCACCAAGTGTTTTTTGGCAATCTGCAGTTTTTCCAACGCGGTGTAGCCGGATAACTCAACCATTTCCATCCGGTCGAGCAGCGGCTGGGAAATTGTATCGAGGTTGTTGGCCGTACAAATGAACATCACCTTCGACAAGTCGACGGGCAGCTCAATGTAGTGATCGACGAAGTCTTTGTTTTGTTCTGGGTCGAGCACTTCGAGCATCGCAGCTGATGGATCGCCGCGCATATCCGATGCCAGCTTGTCGATTTCATCGAGCACGAACACCGGGTTCATGCTGCCAGCTTTTTTCAAGCCCGCAATAATTCGGCCTGGCAACGCGCCAATGTAAGTGCGGCGGTGACCGCGAACTTCGGCTTCATCGCGAACGCCACCGAGCGAAATGCGCACGTATTTACGACCCAGCGAGGAGGCAATCGAGCGACCCAGCGAGGTCTTGCCGACACCTGGAGGGCCGGCCAAAAGCAAAATAGGGCCGTGTTTGTCTGGCGCCAGTTTGCGTACGGCGAGGAATTCTAAGATGCGCTTTTTGACTTTGTCGAGGCCGGAGTGCTCAGCTTCGAGAATTTCGCGTGCTGCGGCAACATCGATTTGGTCTTCGGTGGTGATACCCCACGGCAGTTCGAGCAGATTTTCAACGTAGGTGCGGGAAATATTGTATTCCGGCGACGACGATGACATTTGGCCCATGCGCGACAACTGTTTTTTCGCGGCAGCGCGAGCTTCGTCGGGCATCTTTGAGTCGTCGAGCTTCTTGCGCAGCTCGTCGACGTCCGCGTTGTCGTCTTGTTCACCTAGTTCTTCTTGAATCTGGCGCATGCGATCACGCAACACGCGCTCGCGATGGTTGCGCGATGATTCGCCTTCGAGTTCAGCGCCGATGTCCGCTTTGAGCCGGAGCACGGTGGCCCGGCGTTCCAGCGATGGGAGAATCTTTTGCAAGCGCACCATCGAATCAGTTTCGATGAGCAAGGCCGTTAAGTCATCACGCTCCAGCTCAAGGTACGGCACGGCAGCGTCGACCAGCTTGTCGGGATCCGTCATGGCGAGGATGGCCTGTTTGGCGACGTCGGGTTTGAGGTCTTTGGCCTTGGCCTTGAGCGCTTCTTTGGCCGCGCCTTTGCGATTGTCATCGTCGTCGTCGCCGTCGTCGTCGCTGGTCTTCTTGCTTTCTTTTTTCTCCGACTTGTCGCTGCTGGCTTGGATCAGGGCATCACCAACAACTGCAGCCAAATAATCCCGCACTTTGACGGTCATGGCGGTGAGGGCCTCGGGCGTTGCCGTACTGTGTGATTGCACCGGCGTCACCGAGGCAACCAGGAACGGGTCGGTTGCCACCAGCGCGTCGACGCGCACGCGGTCCATGAAACGCATGACCGCGGTAAACCGACCGGGCGAATGCTTAACGACTTGCACAATCTCCGCGCGCACACCGATTTCGTGCAGGTCGCGTTGGCTTGGTTCACGTACCGCTGGATTTTTTTGCGGTACGATAACAATCAAATTGTCATCGCGGGTCGCTGCTTCAATGGCCCGGACCGAGGCTTCACGGCCAATTTCTAGCGGCCCAACATGGCCGGGCAGTTGCACTTCGGTGCGAAGTGGAAGAACAGGATATTGCCCAGCGGTTTCGGTGTGTTTTGTCATAGCGTTTTTAACTTCTGGTGACTGGGACTTGAGGGGGTGATCAAGCGCCGAAGGCCTCGGATATCATTGTGCCCATACCCGGCGCAAGTGCCGAGAGACTACGACGTTTTTACTCGCTGCGCCCGGCTTTTGCGCGCTGACTTGCAAGCCGCAAAGCCAATTGTGTGACCATCTTCGCGCCTTCTTCATCGGTGACACTTGGCACGTCTATTTGCACGATAACGTAGTGATCTCCAACCTTGCCGCCACGGCCCATAATGCCCTTGCCGCGCAAGCGCATCTTGCGTCCGCTAGAGGTGCCAGGCGGGATTTTGAGCTCACCTTTGCCGTGCAGCGTCGCAACCGTGACTACTGTGCCCAAGATGGCTCGGTCGAATGAAATACGTACATCGCCGTACACGTCGCTGCCCTCAATGGTGAGTTCGCTTCCATCACTTGCAGCGGCTTTGGTCCGAACCTCGGGCGCAGGCTCGGGCGGAGGCGCTGGCCGCCTTGGCCGTTCGGTGTGTTGTTCAAAATGCACGCGCGGACCGCGACCGGACTGAGCCCCGGGGCCGCCGCCGCGCTGGCCGCCAAAGAATTGGCCAAAAAGATCACCCATGTCGAACGTTGCATTGGGGTCGCTGCTAAAGCCTTGGGCCCCGCCACCGCCGGGAAAGCCTTGCGGGCCGCCGCGACCGCTACGCACATCGTCGTATTCGCGGCGCTTTTTTTCGTCGCCCAGGACATCGTAAGCATTGCTGATGTCCTTGAACCTCGACTCTTTGGCTTTGTCGCCACCAGTCGAGTCAGGGTGAAATTGTTTGGCCAGCTTGCGATAGGCCTTTTTGATCTCGGTCGCGGTTGCCGCCGGAGCGACGCCGAGAACTTTATAGAAGTCTGTGGCCATGGCTTACTTTCTGTATCACGCCGCGTGTTCGGCGGCATGGGTTGTAAAGCGGATCTTCTCGCCATTGCGATCCGCCACTAGTTTGGAGCCTGCGGGGATCCCACCATCGAGCAGCAGCGACGCCAAGGGGTCGATGACCAGCCGTTGCAGTGCGCGTTTGATTGGCCGCGCGCCATACGCTGGATCGTAACCATGCTCCGCTACCAGCGCGATAGCTTGCTCGGTCACGGTCATGGACAGCCCGCGCTCGGTCAGCAGTTTTTCAAAGCGTGCGAGCTGGATACGGATGATGGACTTCAATTCTATTTCGCCCAGTGGCTCAAAGAAAATGATTTCATCGATACGATTGAGGAATTCGGGCCGGAACGTCGACGCCAATTCTTTTTGGACCAAGCTTTGGATTTCATTGCGGTTGGCGTTGGTGCCGGTGTTTTGCAGCCGCAACAGATGATGCGCGCCAACGTTGGATGTCATGATGATGACCGTATTTTTGCAATCGATGGTGCGGCCTTGGCTGTCGGTGAGGCGGCCATCGTCGAGGACTTGCAGCAACACGCTCCAGACATCGGGATGCGCCTTTTCCATTTCGTCGAGCAAAATGACGGAATACGGTCGGCGCCGGACGGCTTCGGTGAGTTGCCCACCTTGGTCGTAACCGACGTAGCCAGGAGGTGCCCCAACTAGTCGCGACACGGTATGTTTTTCTTGGTATTCGCTCATGTCGATGCGGATCATCGATTGTTCGTCATCGAACAGGAACTCTGCGAGGGCGCGAGCCAGCTCGGTTTTGCCGACGCCGGTGGGGCCCAAAAATAAGAATGAACCAATGGGCCGATTAGGGTCTTTGAGGCCAGCTCGGGCTCGGCGCACCGCCGCCGCCACGGCGGCCACGGCTTCGCGTTGCCCAACTACGCGCGAGGCTAAGCGTTCTTCCATGGAGTTGAGTCGAGCACTTTCGCCTTCGAGCATTTTTTCGACGGGGATACCCGTCCATTTGGCGACCACGGCGGCGATGTCATCTTCAATGACCTCTTCGCGCAAAAACGAACCGCCGCGTTTTTGTTGCGCTTCGGCTTCGGCACTCGCGCTGGCCAGTTCTTTTTCGACCGTGGGGATCGACCCAAAGCGCAATTCGGAGGCTCGGGCAAAATCACCACTACGCTGTAGCCGATCGGCTTCGCTGCGCAATTGCTCGAGGGTTTCTTTTTTGTTGCGCAGATTATTGATCAGCGCGCGTTCGTTTTGCCATTGGGCTTTTTTGCCTGCGGCTTGTTCGCGCAGTTCGGCGATTTCGCGCTGGACCACGGGCAAGCGTTCTTTGGCGCGTCGATCGTCTTCGCGCTCGAGCGCGGCGCGTTCAACCTCCAGCGTCAAGATGCGTCGCTCAAGGTTGTCGATCGGCGTCGGAACACTTTCGATTTCCATTTTAAGCCGCGACGCAGCTTCGTCGATTAGGTCGATGGCCTTGTCAGGTAGTTGCCGCGCTGGAATGTAGCGATGCGAAAGTTTGGCGGCGGCAATTAACGCCGCATCGCGAATGCGAATGCCATGATGAATTTCGTATTTTTCTTTGAGGCCACGCAAAATTGCAACCGTGTCATCGACCGAGGGTTCTTCGATCATCACCGGTTGGAAGCGGCGCTCAAGCGCTTTATCTTTTTCGATGTGCTTGCGGTACTCGTCTAACGTGGTGGCACCGATACAGCGCAAATCGCCTCGCGCTAGGGCCGGCTTGAGTAGATTGGCGGCGTCATTGCCACCTTCGGCGGCGCCAGCACCAACGAGCGTGTGCAGCTCATCGATGAACATAATGACGTGGCCTTCGGCGGCGGTAACTTCTTTGAGCACGGCTTTGAGGCGCTCTTCAAATTCCCCCCGGTACTTCGCGCCTGCGATCAGGGCGCCGAGGTCGAGCGATACGATGCGTCGATTACGCAGCGACTCAGGCACATCGCCAAGGGCGACGCGTTGGGCAATGCCCTCGACGACCGCGGTTTTGCCAACGCCAGCTTCGCCCACCAACACCGGATTGTTCTTGCTACGGCGCGACAAGATTTGGATGGTGCGGCGGATTTCTTCATCGCGGCCGATGACCGGGTCGAGTTTGCCACTGCGCGCTAGTGCTGTGAGGTCACGGGTGTAGCGTTCTAACG
>JAGPDK010000051.1 GCA_018057605.1 Kofleriaceae bacterium
TCCGCGTAGTTCGTCACCCACCTTTGCGCCAAGGCCACCAAGTGCGCCCAACATCGCGGCGCAAGAACCTCGACGAACGCAACAAGGACCGGGCGTGTCACGGCCGCCAAGCGGGCAGCCAAACACAGGCACGGCGGATGCTGTTCGCCGAGCACCGACACCACCCATGGGTGTAGCAACTCACCTTGACCTACCAGCATGGCCGAACGTCGCGCCGCCACCGTCACGTCGAGGGTTGGTTCTCGTAATCGTGATCGTCATTGCGGCTGCTGCCGCGGCGGCGTTGGCGATCGTCACCAGTTAATTCGCGAACCCAGCGGGCACCGTTGGCAAGGTCGCCAGGGTTAAATGCTTGGAATAAACTCAACGCCAATCAGGGGAATGATCGGCAACCCAAGCGTGTCCTCCGGCACCACCATCCCTGCATCGTTGTAGCCAATGTCGCGGGCTTCGACATTGCGTCGGTTGCTGACGTTTTGAATATCAAAATATAAATTAATGCGGCCCCAGCAGCGTTCCCAACTTCGATCAGCACGTAAGTCGAGCGTGAAATAGGTTGGCAGTCGCCCGCCGTACGGAGTCAGCACAATGCCGCCGTTTTGATCGACCCGTTGCAGGGTTGAATACGGACTGCCCGATACCACCACAGCGCGGGCACCCAGCCGCCATTTGCGCAATTTATACGAGAACAGCGCCGTGAGATGATGGGTCTGGTCGAGCAAGTACGGATGCCAAATGGAATCTTCGACGGCGCGCACCCGTGGGTCCTCGGTTCGCTCAGCCCGCGACAACGTGTAGTTGAGCATCGTGAACAAGTTGCCAACTTTGCGCTTAAAGGAAAACTCAACGCCAAATGAACGAGCCCGCCCGGTATTTTCGCGAAAACTCGGAATACCAATTTGTTTTTCTAACAGCTCAATAAACGTAGGACCTAAACCACCGAACCGTCGATCGGGGCCATTATCAAATCCTTCGCGTGGCACCACCGCGGAAAACCCACTGCCCAGTTGATAATATCCAGTGACACTGCTGGCAATCGCGTACGGCAACTCGCCTTCGATGCCCAACGAAAGCTGGTCGGTGTAGGAGCTATTGAGCGCCGGATTGCCCTCGCGTGGATCAACTTCGGCAGCGAGCGGAGGTTGATGATACCGCCCTGCCGCTTGCCGCAGCGTGAGCGTCGACGTAATGCGCTGGTGCATGTTCAACCGCGGATCAAGCACCCATTCGCCGCTCAGGCCATAACCTTCGAGGCGTAGTCCGGGTTTAATCGAAAACCGATCGTCGTCAGTTTTGTAACGCACTTCGGCCCACGCCGCCGCGTTGCCCCAATTGATCACCGAGCCGGTATTAGTGCTTTGCGACATCGTGTTGTCGCGCCGTTCAAACGCAACCGCCGACAAGCGTGCCGCCATCAATTCACCGCCGACGCGCCAATGGCCCCACGGCATGTCATGCAACGATTCGCCGCGCAGCGCGGCGAGCCATTCCGGCCGCGAGAACGATTGTTCGGTGGTGCCATCGTCGTTTTTTTCGCTGCTGCTAAACGCCAGTTGATTCACGCCAAGATACGGCGTGATGCGAATTGTATGTTTCTTGATGACGCGCAGGTACGTCGTCGCTATCCGCAAGAACGTCGAGGTCACCGCCGTGTCGTCGGAGGCGATGCGATCGAGCGAACCAAACAGCGTAGCGACAACCTGGCCTTTGTGTTTGGCCTCACCCCACGAAGCCCGCACTTGCGTATCAAGATACGATGGCAGGGGCGTATTGTCGGGCACGAACGGCGTGGCCAGCGTGTCGAAATACGATCGCCGAACACCAATGATGATGCCACCTTGATGCGGCAACGGACCTTCGGCTTGAATCGCCGAGTGCAACAAGCCGACCTCACCGCCCACGCGCCAATAATCAGTACGCGCCTCGCGGGTAGTGAGCTCAACGATGCCACCTTGGGCGCGACCGTAGCCAACATCGTAGCCGCCAGGCGTAACTTTGAGCGAGGCCAGCATCCCGCCAGGATAAAACGACGTGACACCACCAAAGTGAAACGCGATTGGCACTTCGATACCGTCGAGAAATACCGCGCTATCACGTGGCGACATGCCGCGCAGCACCAACCCACCAAAGTTAAATGGAATGCGTGCAACCCCAGGTAAGCTCTGCACCGCACGCAACACATCCCCGCCAGCACCTGGTAAATAGCGGATTTCGTCGGCGGTTAAGATGTACGACGTTGGCTTGGCCTGTTCCGGCGCTTTGCCTTTGACTTCAATGGTTTCGCCACGCGAGGTGGCTTGCAAAGCAATTTGCAGCGGGCCACGGCGCCGCACCCGAACTGTTTTGAGCGCGTAACCTGGCGCGAGGAACGTAAGTTGACTGCCAACGGCGCCATGAATGACAAACTGGCCATCACTATCGGTGAACGCCGCATTGTTGTCATCATCGAGGACCGTCACGGCTTCGAGTGCTTCGCCGGTCACAGCGTCAACCACCCGGCCTTGCACATCGCCAACGTTTACCGTTGCGGGTGCCGCGGGTACTACTGGTACCGTAGCGTCAGGCGCACCCGGTGCGGGTGCCGCCTCCGGCGCAGCGTCAGCCGGAGTCGCCGGCGCATCGTCGGCCAGCGCCACCGCGGTGCAGCCGAGTAACCCCGCCACCACCGTGCTTATGCCAAGCCGCATACGCTTATCTATCACGCGCGCAGGCAGGATCGGCAACGTCACCTGCCAACTCGAATTGGGACTTGTAAATGAATTACTGACCCAAAGAAGGGTCAGTAATTTATGCACAAGTCCTTAGCCCCGAGACACCGTGACCCGCACCACAGCAGCGCCGCAAAACCGCGCTAGCGGATTCTTAGTCAAGATTCGGCGCAGGCGGCGGACCTTTGCGAATCCGCAAGGACACAAGCGCCGAACCATTTTGTCGGTTGGCGAGCTGCCCACACGCGGCATCGATATCGTCGCCGCGTGGAGTGCGCAAATAGGTTGGCAGCCCGAGCCGCTTGCACTCATTTTGAAATGCGTTGATCGCATTGTTGGTCGGCCGACGATACGGCGACTCCGGGTGCGGATTAAACGGAATGATGTTGAGCTTGCATTTAATGCCGCGCAGCAGCTTGGATAATTGCAACGCATGATTGAGGCCGTCGTTGATGCCTTCAAGCAAGACGTACTCAAACGTTACCCGTCGCCGCTGTTCAAGTGGATAGGCGCGAATCGCGTCGAGCAACTTGCCGATGTTCCACTTGCGATTGATCGGCATGATATCGTCGCGAATTTCGTCGTTGGGCGCATTGAGCGAAATCGCTAAATTAGGCCGCACGGTTTCTTTGCCGAGTTTTTCGAGGCGCGGCACCATGCCAGCCGTCGATACCGTGACTCGGCGCATCGACAACCCAGCACCTTTGTCGTCGTTCAAGATATGTAGCGATTGCACCAGATTGTCATAATTGTGCAGTGGCTCGCCCATGCCCATGTAAACCAAGTTGGTAATGCGGCGATCCGGATCTACTTCGGCCAACAGCCGTTGCGCCAAATATACTTGGTCGACGATTTCACCAGCGTCGAGATTGCGCTTGAGGCCAAGCTTGGCGGTCGCGCAAAATTGACAATCGACAGCGCAGCCAACCTGCGACGAAATACACTGCGTAGTTTTGTCGCCGTCTGGAATCAACACGCTTTCGATCGATTGACCATCCCGGGTCAACAACCGCAGCTTGCGCGTACCGTCACGCGAGGTTTGCACTTCAGCCACGGTCAGGCAGCCTAGTGTGGCGCGAGCTTCGAGCGTGGCGCGCACATCTTTTGACAAGTTCGACATTTCTTCGAAACTGCGGGCGCGCTTGCCATGCACCCATCGCCAAATTTGCTCACCACGAAACCGCGGCCAACCTAGCTCAACGGCAAATGCCATGGCTTGCGGCAATGACATCTGACGCAAGTCGACTTTGGCGGCGACATCTGCTGCGGCCGCGACCTGCGGAACAACCGGCGTTGCAGGTGTAGAGGGGCTATCGACTTGGCTCAAACTCACGATGCTACCGGGTAACACGATGCAGCCGGCCGGAGCAATAGTTCGATTCTGCAACGCCGGCCGTGGGGCGCCATGCGGAAAGCAACCTACTGAAATTTAACAATAAATTTAGTTACAAACGCTTCTTTGAGACCACTAACACGCTTGCCCGCAGCATCAAGCGCAGTGCGCACACAGGCATCCGCGGCCACTTCCGCCGAAGCGCCAACACCGCCGGTGCCATCAAGTGCGATGACAAATCGCGCTGCATCTTCAATGTACTCGGGTTCGACGTACCGCGCTTTGGCACCCAGTTCGATGGTCAACGAATCGCGTTTAGTCGCAGCGGTGTAGGTTGTCCAACAATTGAGCAACGCACCTTTGGTAGTATCCGAATTGAGTGTTTCGAGCACGGTGGAAAAACTCCGCCCAGTAGGCAGCGGCACCGCCGTGATAGCCACCGACGTGGTGGAGCGAGCCGCAATAGGCGCACGCGTTAGGTACAGATCAGCGGGTTGCGACTTGGCCAAGGTTGACGGTTCGAGCCCGGCATCGGCAAGCGCCGCCAAATCGCTTAGCGCACGCTGCCGCAAACTTGCGCCGACCGGCACCGACAACACACAACGATGCAACACGCGCGCGGCCAACTCGGCTTGCTCTTTGCGGGCTTTGTTCTGCGCAAGGGCCGCGCCATAAGCACAATCAACTTCGGGCGGCAACGGCTCTTTGTCCGCGTCGTAACGTGACAACGACTCGGTATACGCCGCCACGGCAGCATCGGCGTCGCCACGCCCGAAAGCCCGCGCGCCAAGCGCCGCATAATAATCACCTACCACGGATCGCGACGTGCGCCGACAAACCTGATCAAAGCACGCCAACTCGGGCGCACATTCGGGGGTTGAACTGCAACTTTCGAATTCACGCGACTTTTGCTCAGGCCGCGGTTCGTTGAGCGGATCAGACGCAGTCGCGCGGGAGTTACAGCCCAAACTTGCGGGCGCAAGACTTATGGCAAAACCTGTACCGACCACGACCGCGGCATACCAGGACATGAGGGTTGCAGTTTTGGTTCGCATACGGCCCGGGAAACATACCCCGTTGCGAAAGGTTTTGCTGCTGTTTTGAATTTTTATGCGAATCGACGGACCAACGCTGCCAGCATGTCGCGCACCGCCGGGCTGTTTTCAACCTCCGCATACTGGCGCAAAATTGGCAGCGCGTCGGCGTTATCGACGGTGCGGAGCGCCGCAAAAGCTGCGTCGCGCAAAGGCCCATCACTTTGACGCAGCACCCCAACCAAAAACTCGGCCGCTTCAATACTGGCGATCTTGCCGATAGATTCGAGGCACGCACGTTGCACGCGGGCATCCGTCGACTCACGGTACAAACGTGCGAGTGGGTTAAAGGCGTGGGGAAAGTGTAAGCCACTGATCGCGACCACCGCCGCTGCCCGCACACTTTCATCGGCATCGAGCAATGCTTTGCGAACCAATACAAACGATCGTTTAAAATACAAATAGCGCAACGATTTGGTCGCGGCGCGCCGAATATCAGCATCGGTGCTCTCGAAAAGTTTTTCCAACGGCGCTAACGCTGCATACGACTGCAATTCGCCGAGTAACTCGGCCAGTTTCACTGCCGTGGTGGAATTTTCACGCGAGTTGGTGCGCTCCGCTTGCGCCACCGTGAGCAGCACCACCAAGGCCCGCCGCCGAATGCCATTGGGATAACGCAAATCGCCAACAATCGACGACGCAACCGCCGCCGGATCACCACGCATTTCCCACTCCAGCAAATCGGCGAACCAAATATCGGCATACGCATGTTGCTGTTTGAGGTAGTCCGGCAACCCCGGCGCTTCAAGCTGCGGGCTTTGCATCGCAACGAAGCGCCCAGCAATCGTCGTGTAACGGCGTTTTGAGCGGTCACCGAGTTCGAGCCCGGCGAGCTGCTCAAACACTTGTCGCACCGACGAATAATCGCCGATTGCCGAAAACTGCGACGCGGCTGCGAGCATCGCGTTTTCAATCATCTGCGGCGGTGCGCCTACCTGCGTTGCATTTTCGGCGCTACGCAGCCAGGCCTTCGCAGCTTTGGTTTGATAGTGACGATCATACGGCAACCCAACCCGCGCAGCGTAGGCCGCAGCTTCTTGTAGCACCGTGGCGGCAGCTTGGTACTCATCGCGTTCGAGCGCTAAGCGAACAAAATCCTCGTAGTACTGCAGCACGTAGAATTTGAGATTGTCCGACGCCAGCACCCGAATGCAGTTGACGTAGCCCTCGGCCAAATTCTCAAATTGGCCGCTTTCTTTGCCCAGGCGCAGCAAAATCTGAAAACAGTCAAAGGCGCGTTCGTATTCGCCCGAGGTTTCAAAGTCATCGGCAACTTGTTCAAGTTTTCGCTGACTTTCGATCAACGCCCGCCGCGCTTCGTCGGATTTAGCGTCAACTTTGGCCGCCGCCATACCGTAATTAAAATGCACCAACGCAGCTTCGTACGGCCGCATTTTGCTCGTTTCAGTCTGCGCCAACGCCCGCCAGCGCGCCGCTGCACCGTCGGGGAGCTCGGCCCGTTCCAATGCCACCGCGGCGTGCATCGGCAAATTGCCTTTGGTAAACCACTCGGCAGCTTCGCTCCAACGCTTTTCCGTCTCTGCGATTCGCCCCAGCAGCGCAAATTGGTCACCGCCACGCAACGAGGTTTTAGCCAGGTCGAAATAATGCAGATATAACTGCACCACGCCGGTCTCATACGTGCGGCCAAGCTGCTTGTACACTTCGATGAGGTTGCGCAACCAATCATCGTACTCGTAGTTGATAACGTGAGTTTGCCCAATGAGTTCGCGATACGCTCGCTCGGCATCAACCCAGCGCCCCGACTGCATCAACCCGAGCGCCTGATCCGAGGTACCCTCGATGCCTCCGCGCGCCACTAGGTCGACTCCACATCAACGGTTTTGATATTCGTTCGTGACACATTGGCCGACGTTGCGGCCGCTTGCTTGTCGCCGGTAACATCACCGACGATATCCAGCGCCCGACGCTGCCGTGCGTTGCGATTTGAAATGGTCGCCGCTTCGACGATTTGTTGACGATCGAGCATGCTGACAAACTCCGGCAGCGGGCCGGTTGGCAACACCACAATACCGTACAAAAACGCCAGGCCCTTGAGCTGGGTGATGAGCTCCGGCTCGATGTGACACTGGCCATGCGTGATGATGTAAACTACGACATTGCGTTTGTGGTCGGCCCGCAACCGGCCGAGCTCGGCAGCCAGCTGCCGAAACACCCGCCCATAATTGCGGCCGCGCTCCGAGCGAAACGACAACACATACGGTACCGGTACTTGGCCACTGCGCCCCATCTTCATGGTTTCATGCAGCCGCGAATCAAAAAAACGCAGCCAAATTTCATCACCTTTGAGCGTGAGTTTTTTGATTAGCGCTAGCGCTAACCCGCGCGCAAAAACTTGCCGCTGGCCACGCATCGACGCAGACGCATCGATCAGCACATACTGCAGCCGCCGCTCGTCTTCACGATGCTTGTCACGCCCGTAGTACAACAACTCGTTGTCGACAACTTTTTGATCGAAAATCTCGCGTGGATAGGCCAACTCCGAGAGCACCATCGAATCAACGTTGCCGCGCCGTTCAATCGAAGCGTAGCCATCGACCGCAAACGTTTGGGCGCCAGCGGCTCGGCGGGTCTCCAACACGCTCGGTAACAAATCCAGGGAGAAATTGGCAACATCGTGGGCTTCGGGCGAACCCAACGCAGCAAAAAGATCTACCAAGTCAATGGTTCCGCCAAGCGTTGAATGAGCACCGCCGGCCCCGTCTTTGAACATCCCCAACAAGCGCACGGTATCGAGGTCAATCAACTCGACCTGGGTATACACATTCATCGCTTGATTACCGATATGCTCGAGAAACGACCAGAGATGGCGTTGATCAAAGTCGGCAAAATGGCTGGCGTAATCAATGTCACTGAAGATTTCTAAATCGAGCGGCAATGGGGCTTGTTCCGAGACGCGAGTTTTGTCACGCCACCGGTTGTAGGTGTCGCCAAGCACCCGCGCTAACAACACCCCGACCAGTTCATCGCGTAGGCGCATGCCCGCGAGCCGTTCGGCGACGTCGGACTCGGCGATATTCTGGAGGAGTCGACGGTAGCCATCGAGGTGGCCACGGGCCGCGGCGGTTGGCGCAATTCGTTGCAACTGCCCGACCCGCGGCGCAATCTCATAGCCTCCGGCACCACGCGACATGCTGAGCATGACGCCGATGTCGAAAACCACAAACAGCGGCAAGCTAATGCCAGTGCGCGCTAGCGCATTGTGCCACGCCGCCGCCCGCACCATCGCCATCGGCGATTCGGTTTGCACGTGCGACAACGCCATCGACGCAACTTGCCGAGCAAGCGGACTACGGCGTTGTTCAACCGGGATAGGCATAAATGGACACCGTTACGTGGCGCTAGGCCTCGACGTTTTGCAGATGCTTGGCACCTAGCTGCACCAAGAAGGAGCGCAGGTGGGCCTTTTTGGCGAGTGATTCGTTGGCGCCGACCGCCATCATGGCCGCGTTGGCTGCCGGATCCGACGACGTTGCAATAATGCGGCCCGTGAACCCAGCGGCACGCATCTCGGCAATCGCTTGACCGCCATCCTTGCGGCCCTGGCCCATCGCAAAATCCATGAACACGACGGCAAACCCCGCATCCACACACAGCACGCTAGCATCGTCGGCGTGTGCAAATACTTCGACATACACGCCCGGAATATTAAAATGCTCGGCACGGGCTGCAACGACGTCATCAAAAACGGCGACTTTCAACGTCGCGGAAGGGTCGAAGGTGGCGAGGGAATTACTCATCGTTACACGCCAAACTTCGACGATGCAAACACCGTCTCCAGGAGTTGGTCCACTTCGCGCACCATACGTGCCGCGGTGTCACCCGGCAACGAGGACAGCGCGACTTTGATCTCGCTGAGATTTTTCAATTGTGAGAACAACTGAATGTCCGACAGCTCGGTGCCGGTGGTAAGCAGCTCGCGAATCAGTTGCAGCTCGGCGAGCAATTCATCGAGACTTGCGGTTGGGCCGATAAACCGTCGCTGTTCGGGATTTTGACGGTAGTAGGCATCGACCACGGGGTTCACGATTTCTTCAAGTAACTCGACTTGATCGAGGTTGTTCCAGATGTGGCGCAGAATAAAAAAATCGCCGTCATGAACTTGGCTGCGCCCGTCAAACACCGCCGATGCCGCAAATAATTTGAGCAGCTTAACCGAGCGCCGATCCGAAACCGAAATACCTTCGCTGCGAATTTGAAAGACCAAACTCTTATATTTGGTCAAGAAGTCATCCGGGAAGACCATGTACTTGTCGAAGTTCGCTTGAATCGAGCGCAGATCATGGGCCGAAATCACCGGCCGCAACGCTGCCCGCGATCCGGTCATCTTGGCAGTTTCGATCGCAACACCTTTTTTCATCAGATCGGCGAAGTGATAACTATCGAGATTGTCCGAAAGTACGCGAATCAAAAAGCGATCGAACATCGCTGCCAAGTTCTCGTCATTGGGAACTTCGTTCGATGCCGCAAACAGCGAGATCAGCGGCACCTTGATCACCTCGGGCCCGTTTTGAAATTTGCGCTCGTTGATAACGTGCAGCAACGAGTTCAAAATCGCTGAGTTCGATTTGAAAATTTCGTCAAGAAACACGATTTCGGCGGTCGGCAACATGTTGTCGATGCGCCGGGTGTAGCGACCATCACGAAACGCCGCGATATCGACGGGGCCGAATAATTCGTTGGGTTCGGTAAACCGCGTGAGCAAATACTCGAAGTATTTGGCATCGATTAACCGCGCAAACATATCGATCATCGCCGACTTGGCCGTGCCCGGCGGGCCAACAATGACCATGTGCTCGCCGGCGATGGCGCTCACAATCATCAGCCGAATGATTTCTTGCTTATCGAGAAACTGGCTGCCCATTTGCCGCGCCAATTCCGTGAAGGCCGCGCTGATGCGGGCCAAGTCGGCAACCGTGGCACGCGTGGGCTGAGGAGTCGGAGGAGTAGTCATGACGCGGTCTTTCTATATCACGAGGCAGTACCAAAGTGGCGGCGCAGCCGAGCCGCCAAGGCCTCGATTGCGCCTTCGCCCAAGATCGCTAGTGCTTGTGCACGATGAATCGCCCAACGGTCGGCCGCGCCACGGTCATCGGCTAAGCCAGGCGGCATGGCCAACCGCGCATCAACGTTGGCCAGTGCTGCCGGTAACGCAAAAAACGTTGCGGCACCGCGCTCGCGTACGCCGGCTTCGCCAGGTGCCAGCGCTTGCGCAACTAACACTGACTTTTCACGGCCGCCGCGCAGCACCGCTTCGTCGATACACAGCAATGCTTCCGCATACACCAAAAATGCCACCACCGCTCGGATGTCAGCTTGCGCTGGCGTGCGTTCTAACATCTGCTCAAAAGCCGCGGCCGCCCGCCATAAGGCGCCCAGGCCGCCCGCATTCGCGCCACTGGGCGTTAACGAATACGCCACCGCACGCGCCAGTTCATGATCGCGCAGCATGAACACGGCATCTTCCCAATGCAACGGCGGCGCACCAACCGCATATTCGACTAGCTGCGTGAGCGGGCTGCGCCGCACGATCGTGGCAATGATCGGCGCGGTCTGGGTTGAACCAAATAACTCGGCGAACCCGGCGTGATGCACAGTGGTAGCAACCCGCCGCAAACCTGACCAAGCGGTCAATCGGCTCGGCGGTTTTTGTCCATAAAATTTGGCTGACCCGGTCCACCACGACAAGGCAACATCGTCACGGGTAATGCGAAACAACTGGTGCAACAAACCGTGCCGCCCCAAGATTCGCCGTTTCACCGTCGTGAGCGGCACCGACGCCATGGTTAGCGATGCGTCAACCACCCGACGGCGTGCGCGATCGGTGACCAGCCAGGTGTCAGCACGTGGGTGCACCAAGAACAACGCATTGTGCAGGGCCGCCAGCAGCGACAGATCTTCGGGCTCCAGCAACATGGCCGGCACCCGAGACAACAACGGTGCTAGCGCCAACTCGCGGGCATCGTCGAGCGCCACGGTAGCGTGCGAAGCGCGATCCATGTCCGTTACAAATGCCTCAAGTTCGGGCAGCCCGATGGGTGCCCCTACATGCAATTCACCACCGCCGACGAACGGCAGGGCAAATTTTTCAAGAAACTGCACTACATCGCGTTTGGCCATGGCTACGAATTACCCATCGCCACGATCATCGCCGCCGCTCTTACCGCTGCCACTACTACCCAGCAACTTGCGCTGCGCGACGTCGGGAAATCCCCACAACGAGAACCGGCCAACCGGATCGTTGACGACGGTTGGGCTTGCCGATGCCGGTATCGACATATCGGTAACTTCGGCCGCTTCGATTTCAAGTTTGGCAATGGTGCGACGCTCCAATGCAACCAAGTCGGATTCCGCAACGCGAAACGCCGGCCGATCAGGGATCAAGATCGTTACCATGCCCGTGCTGTGGCCTAACGCCCGCGCCAACACCTCCGGCGAAACCCGTGGGACGATATCCAACCCGACGGGAATCAACAGCCCCGGAGCAATTGCTTTGAGCGGTTGGCCAAGCGGCACGACCCCAAACGCGTCGTTGGCTTTACTCGCCACTGCGTCGGCGACAACCAAGATGCCACGGTCGGTAACCGCGACGCGTTGGCCCCGCAGCAACGCCGGCGGCAATGCAAACAACAACCGCTTGAGCCAGTCGCGCTGGCTGTTGTCGATCAGCGTACCAGCGATGCGGGCGCTGGGGACCAGCGTTGGCACCAACTGGAAATCTACCGCGATGGGATCGTTGACACCGTTGGCAAACGGCTTTTGGGTGATCGCCTTGTCGATGTTGATATCTAACTTGGTCAGATCTGCGATATCGACCAATTCGAGCGGACCAGGCAAAATATCCACGCGATCGCCGGGCCAAAACAAATGATATTTGTCGTTACCAAAAACCGACGAGCACGAGGTTAAGTCGATTGGGTGTTGAAAGCCAACCGCCACTGCACATCCGCTACCGCGGGGCCGAAACACATCGATGCCTGGCGTGCCCAAAAACAACTTCAGCATGCGCTCAGGCAGGCCACGCACCATGAACAACATGAAGCCGCGCTCGGCGCGACCTTCGTCAAACGCACTGCGCGTCTGCGGGGCAAACAAGCCCGTGCGGGCGCTGACTCGATTGCGCCAGAAATATCGCACCACACCTTCAGCCAGGCCGCGCTCAACCACCAGCACTACCTCTTCACGATCCGATTCGGTTAATCGATCGCCCCCGGGCAGTCGCCGTAACGACAAGCGAAACAACAAACGGTCAAACGGCAGGTCGCCTGCGTGCCGATACGATTGCACAAAATCATCACCGTACAGCAGGGTGTCGATGTCGGCCGGCACCGGGCCCACATCAACGACGTCGTAGCCATAAGGCGATTTGTCATCGCGATACTTTACGAAGTGTTTGGTGCTACCCGTGTAAATTTCGCCACCCAGCATGCGTGCAATACGCGCTGCGCGATCAACAGCGTGGGACGAAATCGCCGGAATACGAAGTAAAATATCGCGCGTGCCCAACGCCGTTGTGGCTTTGGTGATCGCCATCCCTGCTAACAACTCATCAAGTGACGCCTCGGCCGAGTACAGACGCAACCACGAAACCGCGCCTTCCACCGTGGAAAACGTCATGACGCAAGATTTGCCTAGGAGGATACCTCGCGGATCAGGCGCCACCCCGGGGATAAATATTCGGGTTTGGCCCTGGGTAACGTGTTCAAGTGCCACGCCGCACAGCCTAACATGGGCCACAGCCGAAGTCCGCGCCCGCAATCGCTTGCTTGATCGCGGCGGTCGGGTGACAATTCTTGAGCGCTACGCGCATCTCCAATGACACCCGACCCTGAAAAAATCGAAGCCGTGCCGGCTGCACCATCCACGCCAATAGTGGAACTCGCGGCGTGGCAGGTTACCGATGTCGGCATGGTGCGTGAGCACAATGAAGACTCCGCTAATTTCAGTGTGGAGCTGGGATTTTTCATTGTCGCCGATGGCATGGGCGGCCACGCCGCAGGTGAAATTGCGTCGGCAATGACAGTCGCATCGGTTACCCAAACCCTCACGAATGCTAAATCCCAGACCGCCGCATTTGCCCAAGCACCCAGTGAAGGCGGTCGCCGATTACTGGTCCAGAAGCTGCAATCATCGGTGTTGATCGCCCACCAAGCAGTGTACGCGCGTGGCACCTCGGAACCAGAAAAACACGGCATGGGCACCACACTTGACGTGTTGTTGGTTGCCGGTGCCGAAGCCTTTGTCGCCCACGTCGGGGATAGCCGGACCTATCTGATTCGAGACGGCCAGTGTTCACAGATCACGACCGACCATACCGTTGCAGAAGTACATGTAATCGAAGGCAAATTGACCCCGGCAGAAGCGGCGGTTTCGCCGTACCGCAATGTGTTGGTCAATGCCATTGGCGTTTCAGCCGAAGTTGGCGTCGAAATGGCCCATTTACAGTTGCAGCGAGGTGACCAACTATTGGTCTGCTCCGACGGCCTGCACGACTATTTTCAAACCGAGGAAGAAATCGCCGAGTGCATGGCCGGTGAAGATCCAGAAGCCTCGCTGCGTGCAATGGTAGAGCAAGCCAAGGAACGCGGTGGCCACGACAATATTACGGGTATCGTCGTCCTGGTGAAGCAAGTTCGGGCCCCTGTCGACGTCCCTGACTTTCACGAACGTGACTCGACTCAACCGGTCGATTTTTCGAAGCTCGACGATGATAAAACGACCGAGGGTTATGAACCCATTCCCGCCTCAATCATCGGCGATCTGCCAAAACGCAATGACCAAGCGGTTGCAACACCTGCCGCCGGTCGCAGCGGCCCCCTCCACAGGCCGCGACAAACCCAACCCATGCGGGCTATGCGCGATGGCATCCCCGAGCGTTCGCCGGTTGTGCCGGGCGTCGACTCTACTGAGCCGATTGGCCGGATTACGCCTCCGATTGGACTACGCGCCCTGGCCCATGCCGACACGTTGCCGCCCGATGCCCAAGTGCGGGCCAATGCCGATGGCTCCATTACGTTGCTTGAACCCGGGCTAAGCACCGTAACTCCGAAAAACGACGACGGCAAAGAGTAACCGTCGCTGATACCGCGGGGCCCAGGTCAGAGTATACTTCTGGCCATGTCGGCGCCAATGCCCAAAACTGTCGGGAGATATCAAATCCTCGACAGAGTCGCCGTCGGCGGCATGGCGGAGCTATTTAAAGCGCAGTTGGTCGGCCAACATGGTTTCGAAAAACTCGTCGCGATTAAAAAGATCCTGCCGCATTTGGCCAATGATCGCACGTTCGTAGAAATGTTCATCGATGAAGCGCGGATCACCGCACAGCTTGATCATCGAAATATCGTTGCGGTTTATGAACTCGGCACCGACGCCGACACGCCTTACATTGCCATGCAATTCGTTGACGGCCTCGACGTCCTTGGCCTGCTCCGCGAATGTGCCCGGACGCAAATCCGCTTACCACCGGACCTCGCCGCGCTCATTGCGCGCGACGTGCTCGACGCACTTGAGTATGCGCATCGCGCACGTGACAACAACGGGCGCGCGCTGGAAGTCATTCATCGCGATGTTTCGCCTGGCAACGTGCTGCTGTCGTGGCGCGGTGATGTCAAACTCACCGACTTCGGTATTGCCCGGGCCGTCGAGCGGCAGCATAAAACCGAAGCCGGTACGCTCAAGGGGAAATACGGGTACATGTCGCCCGAACAAGTCTCCGGTTCGGAAATTGATTCCCGCTCAGATCTGTTCGCGGTTGGCATTTTGCTAGCGGAAATGATCATGGCACGGCGCTTATTCGCGGCGTCCAGCGACCTCGATATTCTGTTGGCGGTGCGCGACGCTCGCCTCGACCGCTTACACAAATACGCCAGCGAATTTCCCGATGGCCTGCGCGAACTGGTCATTCGGGCACTGCAGCGGCGGCCTGAATTGCGCTGGAAAACGGCGGCGCAATTTCGCGACGACATCGATATGTGGCTGCGCCACAATACCACGACGACGCATCGTGACCTCGCCGAATTCATGGCGACAGTTGCCGGCGCACCAACCGCTGACATCTACGAAGCTGTCGAAGGTATTCCTGAAATCGAATCCGGCGGCGCGCTGAGTGGCCCGAACGCCCGCATGGAGATGGCGAAAGCCGAAGCCGAAATACGTGCGGCGCGTGCCCAATTCATCAGCAGCGCCCTGCCAGTTGTCGCGGGCAGCCAGCCAAGTGAGCGCGATGTAAATACCGCGGGCACGCCCGACGTCGAAATCGCCGATGAATCCTCGTCGTCCTACATGATCGTCGATGACGCCGACGTGTTGGCCGACCCTGACGACAACGAACTGCTCAATCCGGTCGAACCTGAAAAACAAGACCTTGCGCAAGTCTCCGTGCTGCGCGTGATCCATGAAATTGCCAAGCAACAGCGTTCGGGGCTCATCACGCTCGACAACGCGCAAGGCGTCGTCAAACAAGTGTTTTTCATGGACGGCCAACCTCAGTTCATTCACTCCAACGTGACCAGCGAACGTTTTGGCGAGTTTTTGGTTGCCCAAGGCGTGCTCAACAATCCTGCGTTACAACGGGCGCTATCGGTGATTCACCGCTTTGATGGCAAGTTGGCCGACACCCTGGTCGCACTCGATTTAATTACGCCGCTTGATGCGTACCGACTTTTTGCCAAGCAAGTGGCAGCGAAGCTAACGTCAGCTTTTTGCTGGACCCAAGGTTCTTCGGCCTTCATCCCTGGCTTTCGCAATCCATGGAAAGCCCGCCCCCTGCACCTCGATTCGTTTCGCATCCTTGGGTCAGGTGCCGGCTTACTCAATCGAGAATTTGTTGAGGCGTGGGAAACTCGCAATCAAAATCGCTTTATTTTCTCGGACCAAGCCAGTCAAACGGATCTCGAAGTCTTTGGCCTTGGCGACGCACTCACGCGTGTCCACGCGTTGCTCGACGGTCAATCACGCCTCAAAGACGTGTTAGCCAAGGTGCGCTCACCAGAAGCTCGCCTCAATTTGGCGCGCTTAATGTACCTGCTTGAACAAACCGACTACGCCCGCCTGCAGTAGCCGTAGCGTTGCCGCGGGACGTTAAACAGAAACGGCCCATGAATGATCCAGAAAAACGCACTCATACACGCGCCGTGGGTTGAATGCCGGCGACTTGCCAGTTGAAAGTCGCGCAGAAGGGACGGGCACGGCCCTTGTTTGATCGAGGCCCACCTGGAGCGCACCAGCGAACGCTGGGGCGCGGGGCCGCCAGCAGCTTTGACGCCTAGTCAAAGCGATGCTGGTTAGCGGTTTGTGTACTGATGAGCTTACTTCGCACGGCGGACGTACAAGTGCTCACCTAACTGCGGGTGTACAAATCTAATCGCAAAGGCATTGCCACGCGGCGTTGGAAGTTGCGCGGCGAAGCGGCGTTGTTTGTCCAATTTGAGGGCGACACCGTCGGTCGTCGAAGCAGTCCAGCCCGCCAATGCAGCCCCGCGCACCTCCAACGGCGACGCAAAAGGTTCGCCGTTTTTGGGAGCTTCGATATACACCTGCGCCGCTTGCTGATCGAAATCCAGGAGCAGTGTGGATACTTTTGATTTAAGGCCGTCGTTGCGCTCGAACCAGTACGTAAATCGGCCCTCTTTGAGGATCTTGCCCGGCATCGTCACCTGCGGCGTGGTGCTGGTGAACTTCTGCGTCTTCCCGCCGGTCGCAACATACAACGTGAAATTTGAACCGGTGGCACCCTTCCATTTCACTAAGATGTTCGGCAGTTGGCTCTGATACGTAATTGAATAATTACGGCCGTCGGCTTCGATAGGATTGGTGGGTGCCGTGGGCGCCAACCGGCGTTCGCCGCTATCCCGCACCACGAGGACGCGCCCGGAAGCCACAGCTTTTCCGTTGCAGCGCAACCGATACGTCCAGCCGCCGGCCACCATGTGATTGGCCGAACCTGCGCCACTGCTAATGCGCGGCGTCTTAAATCGATTGTCATGATCTAATTCGATATCGCCATTGCCAGCGCACCGACCATCGAATTTAAACCGGATAGCGGTTGCGCCTTTCGGATCGTGGATTTGCATGGACGCACCAACGGGGATCTCGATATCAAAATAGTTGGGGATGACGTCGATGACACGGATGGCTCCGGCTTTAGAGATTTCCGCACTTTCACCTCGGGTAAGCGGCAACTTGGTGCCATCTTGCGACACCAACTCGGCAGCACCAAGCGTGACCGCAACTTTGCTTTGCCGCGCATCAACGTCGATACGCGTCGAGGCCGGCCCTTTTTCACCTAGCAACGTGGTCGCGCCGCCCGGCACCCGCACGTTCCCTGTGATGCCTTGCTCGACCGATGCCGTGGCGGTGCCACTTAACATCGTGAGCTCCAATTGCTCGCTCACCGCAACCCGCGATCCCGAACTTAGATCGAGCGTGGTGCCAGCATGCACCAGTTTGGCGACGGTACGACCGCCCAACCGCAGCGTTGTCCCAGCTAGTAGCTTACGTTCACCGGCCGGCAGTGCTGTCCAGGCCTTGCTCCCGGGCGACATGTATTCGGCTTGGTTACCCGTGATCGAAATCGAGATTTCACCGAGCACAAACGCCATACTGGCATCAACCGATACAGCGTCGACAAC
>JAGPDK010000440.1 GCA_018057605.1 Kofleriaceae bacterium
GCTTTGAACAGTTGGGTCGCTTCTGCGGTTGCACCGCGATCAAGATTGGCCAGCGCCATCGAGAATTCAAATGCCAACGGTTCGGAGCCTTTGAGCAAGCCGGCATCCCGCGATGCCCGCTCAAAATCACTGAAAGCCTCCGTCGATTTGCCTTCACGCATCGAGCGCCAACCGCGGTGGAACAACGCGATCGCCATGTTGCGCTTGGTTGCGCTTGCCACTTCCGATGCCTGGGCACCGGCGGTGACTGCAAATTGCAGTTTTTCCACGGCATCGCCAAGGTCGGCGTCCCACAAAAGTGGCGCCCACTCGGTGTAGATTTCGGCGAGCATGACGTTGGCCGAAATCTTTTTGGCTTCTTTTTCCGCTGCAGCGAATAGTTCGGCGGCTTTCTTGGGATCGGGTTTGGCGATGCACAAATAGGTGCGCGCCGACAGCCGCAACTGCAACAACGCGTCGCCGGTAGCCAATTCTTTGAGCTTGGCAAGTTGGATTTGCGCGGCCGCGCATTCACCGCGGTCGATGGAAAGCACGGCCAAGTTGGCAATTGCCGTTGCCGATTTGGGATCGATTTTCAACGCTTCGTCGACCAAAGCCTGCGCTGCTTTGGGGTCTTTGTTCAAGGCAACGTAGGCTTGCGTATTGATGGTGTCGACTAGGTTGCGGCGCAGCTGAACATCATTTGGCCGAAGTTGATATGCCGCTTCAAAGCGGGCCCGTGATTCTTTGACTTTGCTTTGGTTGAACAAGGCTTTGCCTGCCAGCACCAACAAGGCCGCGCGGCCTTCAGGTGAGTATTTGGCGAAGTTAGCGCCACCAATGAAGCGATCGGTGAGGCCGCTCACTTTGGCGTCTTGGTGGCCAGCCAAATACGCGCTGCCCAATTCTGCGGCCAAGTCCGGGTTATCCGGCGTGGCCGCGAGCCCTGCCGACAATTTGTCGATGGCGAGCTGGAGGTTAGGACTGTTTGGATTGTCGGTGCCAGGTAGTCGGCGGTAGGTCTTGCCCAAGCGAATCGACAGCTGCACCGCGTCACGGGTTTGGCCCGCCCGAATCATTTTTTCAGCGCGCAGATATTGTTCAAGCGCATTACTCCAGTCGCGGTCCTCGTAGAAGGTATCGCCGATCAGGATAAAGCCACTTGCTTCATTCTTGCGTACCCGGGTAAATTCGCTCGCTGCCGAGCGGGCTTTGCGAATTTGTTTTTTGGCTAGATAGGCGGTACCGAGATTGTACCAAACTGCACCGGTTGAATCGATGCGGCGATTATCGCTGATGATGCGTTCACACACCGTGATGGCTTGGTCAAATTTACCAAGCCCGGTGTACGCGGCGCATAAGCCGCTGTCGGCGTTGATTTGCGCATGCGGACGCTTTGCGTGCTTTTTTTGCACCACATCGAACTGTGCCGCGGCTTTGCTAAACATCGCCGCGGCCTTGGCGTCATCGGTGGTCCCGGCGCGCGCACTGGCCAGTAACGCAAAGCCCAAGCGAATGCGTGGCAATACGTCGTTGGCTTCGAGCGTTTCGGGCCGACTGCTCAGATAGGCTTCGTAGGCAGTAATCGTGCGCGCTGGATCTTTGGTGGCGTAAAACTCGCCAATAATTTTTTGGTTGGTGAACGCGCGGGGTTTAGCGACCACCACTTTTTCAGCGACGGTCACCGCTTCGCGCTTTTTGTCGAGCGCCCACAACATCAGGGCTTCTTGCTCGCCAATTTCGGGCGAATTGGGGAATTGGCTTTTAGAGGATTGAACGAACACCACGCCGCCGGCGTAGTCTTTTTCAATGATGAAGATGGCGGCCCGCTTGCCGAAGGCGGCAGCCGAAACTTGACCTGGGTATTTGCGAATCGCGCGGTCGTACGCGACCGCTGCTTTTTTCCACGCGCCTTCGTCAAACAACTTGTCGCCTTCGCGTAGGTCGTCTTCGACCTCGGCGTGAGCTGGGCTGTGGCTGATGACGGTAGCGGCGCAAACCACCAGGCTGCTTAACGCAGCGCGAATGAGCCAAGCATTTCGATGGCGTTGGCTTTTACCGATCACTGGATTCGCCCAACGATCATTGTGATGTCATCTTTGCGCGGAATCGTGCCGTAAAATTCATTGGCATCAGCGACGATGGCGTCGCGCATTTCAGCGGCATCCAAGGCCGCGGCGCGGCGCACCGACGCTCGGAACCGTTTCTCTCCGTATTCTTCACCCGTGGCGCTTTCGCATTCCACGATGCCATCCGTGTACCAAATCAACACGTCACCGGCGAGCAGCTCGGTGGTCTTGATCTCGTACTTCGATTCGCGCACGTCGCCCAAACGATTGCCTCGAATCATCAATGACCCGAACTCGCCTTTACCGTCTTCGCCCTTGCGGAACAAATACGGGAAGTTGTGGCCTGCGTTGGCATACGTGATGTTGCGTTTTTGCGGGTCGATGATTGATGCGAAGCAGGTCATGACGAATTTACGCTTGGCGTTTTCGTAAATCGCGTAGTTCATGATCTCGAGCAATTGTGCCACGCCGACATCGTCATTATGTACAGCGCGTGCGACATCGCATGCTGCTTTTGCCGCTGCGGTGATCATGGCCGACGGCACGCCGTGGCCGGTGACGTCGCCGACGACCATAAGAATTTTGCCGTTTTTAAGTTCGTGCCAGGTCCACCAGTCACCACCGGTTTGCGCTGCAGGTTCAAAGTGGGCAGCGAACTGCAAGATGCCGTGCTCGGTCAAATCGGGTAGCGGCACCAAGGTGTCTTGAATGGTTTTGGCTACCGCGAGCTGTTGTTCGATTTTCGCGTTTTCGGTGGTCTGTTGTAGCAGCACCAACATTTGATCAGCCATGAAGTTGAAGTTCTCGCCAAGCAAGCCGATCTCGTCGGTCGACTTGATTTCGACGCGGGCCGCTAAGTCGCCACGGGCAATTTGGTCAGCCTTCTGCGCCAGGGCTTTGATCGGTTTGGAAATCCGCAGGGCTTGGAAAATCGAAAGGAACGCGCCCACCAGCACAAACAACGCACCGATTGCGCCGGTGGTAATGGCGGCCTTCGAGGCCGCTGCGGATTTTAGCTCAGCTGCCGTGGTGGAGAACCAATCAATCGGTTCAAGGTCGTAGCCTAGCATCACGTAGCCTTGGCGTCCGGTCGGCGGTTCTTCAGCAAGCGCGCCTTTGGCAGTTGGCACTTCACCGACAAATACCGGCATTGCAAAAAATTGAAAGCGCGACTTGCCAACGGTGACTTCGAAGCGTGCCAACATATTGCCGGTTTCGCCGGCCGCTTTCCACGCCGCGAGGGCTTGGGCCCATGCGTCGGTGGTCAATTGGCCAAACTTTTCGGACAGCGGCGCATGCGCACCATCGACACAGGTAAGCACGCCCTCTTCGAGACAATGAACGATGACCTTCTGGTTGAGATCCAGGACCATCGCGACTTTAAGGCCGTAGTCTTTTTTGCCACCGACGTCTTTGGTATCTTGCGCCACCGTACTTTGGGTAAGCGTGAAAATGTCGGTATCACGCCCGCGGTCGATCAACAGTTGTTCAACCGCACGTGCAAACGGCGGGGTCACAAACTCGCCGAGCTGTTCGCGACCTTCGCGGAACACAGTGATCTGCTTGGCCGTGCTTTCGTCGAAGACCTTGCGAATATTGATGACGTTGAGTACGCCAAAGCCCACGACAATGCCTAAGATCAAGACGATCGTAGTCAGAATCATCTTGGTCGTGATGCTCGGTCCCCCTGCGCGTTTTTTCATGAGTTCAGTCATGGTAAGCCGCGTATTGACCGGGGTCAAACTGCTGTTGGGCTTGTCGCTCCAGTTCGGACGATTTTCGGACACCCTCGGTCACTCCAAATCGGCGTGAGCTGCGTTAGACTCCGACTATGGAATCCCTTGCCCCGACGCTGACCCAGTTCATTGAGGATTTTAAACGGGTTTCCAGCGTGATTGTTGACAGCTATTTTGTCGTCGATATTGAGCGCAATATCGTTGATTTTAATCGGGCGTTTTTCGCCATGTTGCCGCGCAGCGTGGCGCGTGGACTCAAAGGCAAACGTTGTTACGAGGTTGTCGAACTCAACATTTGCAAGAACGAGTGCATTGCGCACCAATGCTGGAGCAGCGGTAAACACGTGCGGTTGGACGAAATTTCCGGCAATGTGGTCGGTGAAGCGACGGAAAACAAGCTGCGCTTCATTTTGTCGGCGGTGCCAATCTCGGACGAATCAGGCAACCATGTCGGCGCGTTGGAGATTCAACGCAACGTCACCGACGAAGCGATGGTGCAAGTAAAGTATCAAGAAATGCTCGAGACCGAAGCTAAGGAACGTGAACGGCTGGCCAACCAAGTCCGCATCCGAACCAAGGAATTGCTAGAAACCAATCAGCTGTTGCTAAAGACCCAAAAAGAATTGATCGCCTACAAAAAGGGCTTGGCGGTGTAAATCTGCGCACCGTGGGAATTGGTGCGACGCCCGAGCCGCCCGGGCCGCCCGGCACACGTGCCGGTTAACGCGCTGGGCCGCGCTGCGCCTTGAACGGCGGTCGCTTGCAACCACCCGCTGCCAGCGCTTACCGGCGGTTGCACGGTGCGGCTACCCAGAAATGGCCAATTTTAGATCCAAAAAAAGGGCGCTCATACAAGCGTGGTGGGTTGAATGCCGGCGACCTGCCAGTTGAATGTGGCGCAGAAGGGACCGTTCCCCGCTGATCATTCGTCACATTTTCGCTGATCATTCCGCAGGGTTACCGACGTCTGCTTCCTGAGGTTGACCGCATGATCGCCCGCCGCGCATCACACCAAATAGTCGATGCACCTCGCATAATCGATCAGGCCGCCAGTCCATTTTGATGCGTTGCTGTTGGCCGTAATGGCGAGCGCCGCGTGAGCTTCCTGCAACGCTGCGAGCCCTCGTCGCGCACCCACGTCGCTTGATGTTGGGCGGGCTGGTTGTGCGGAGATGAGACGGTTGCGATGATCGAAAAAATTCCAGCCAATGGCATTGGCTTCGACCCCGCGCCCAGCGTTCGCTGGTCGCTCCAAATTGGCCGGCAGCCGCCTTCGTGCAGCAGCGTATGGTGAGCACTACACAA
>JAGPDK010000441.1 GCA_018057605.1 Kofleriaceae bacterium
GCATGTTGCCTCACGAACGTTGGTTTGTGCAGTTGCATCCAAACCTGCAACTGTTTGAATCGGCGACCAACAACGTTTCGTATGTGGCAATGAATATGCAGCGCCCGCCGTTAGATGATATCCGCGTGCGGCGCGCAATTATAGCGGCGATTAACCAAGAAGCCATCACTAAAATTGCCTACCAAGGCCACGCTGAGCCCGCGGCGGGCCCCTTGCCCCCAATGCAATGGCCCGCGCTCAAGGATGTCGCCAAGCGATATAATGTCGACTTGGCGCGTGCGCTGTTGAGCCAAGCGTCGTTGGCCAATGCTCACGAGTTACGGCCCCCACTGCGTTTATACATTCCCAGCCAGCCAAGGGCGTACCTGCTAGATCCAGAGCGGGTGGCGTTTATGATTCAGGCTGAATTGGCCGAAGTCGGCATCGAAGTCGAGGTGGTGGCTCAGCCATTTGCACAACACGTTGCTAGTGTGGAACGCGGTGAGCATGATCTATGTCTACTCGGCTGGGTCGGTGATAATGGCGACCCAGATAATTTTCTATTTGGCCACTTTGCGTCGGCAGGCGCCGACCCGCCGCACCCACGCAATTTTGCGTTTTTGCGGGATCCTGAATTGGATAAACTCCTGCTTGATGGCCAGGCCACCGCCCTGCAGCAGACCCGCGTAACATTGTACCAACAAGCGCAACAACGTATTTCGGCCCTAGCGCCGTGGGTGCCGCTCGCGCATAGCCGTTACGTGGTTGCGTTGCGTGCCGACTGGCACGGAGTGGTACTCACCCCCACCGGCCACGTCATTTATTCGTTGTTGCACCGCGTGGAGCTGCCGTAGGTGCGGATCCGCTTGCGCAGCCGGTTGGTGTTTGCCATGGCGTTGGCGGCGCTGCTGCCCGTGCTCGTGGTCGCTGTGGTGGCGACCCAAGCAATTTTTTCGAGCTTAGAACGTGGGTTGCGCAGCGATGCCGATCGACAACTGTCGGTGGCAACCAACTTGTTGCTGCGGCAGCTTGAACGGCTCGGCGATGAAGCTGCACAAATAGCCAACAGCAGCGACTTACCTCTGGCGATGCGCCACGGTGGCCGCGAGCTCGATGGCTGGCTGGCCCACGCAACCAAGGAAATGCCTAGTGCGGTGCTCCAAATATTCGATACCCAAGGAGTTCAACAGGCCCGCGCGCTGATCGGCGGAAGTCCTGAACGTTTTGCTGGTGTCGCGCTGCCGGATCGCGATCCCATGGTGTTGGACGCACAAGGTTGGGTGCGACAAGTATCGATGACCGCATCAGCTAGCGTGACGATGGTTCGCGCGGCGGCCCCCGTGCTTGACGGCGGGTTCGGCCTGCGTGGGTCAATCGTGATGTCAGTGCCTCTTGATGGCCAATTTGCCGATGCACTCAAAGGCGCACTGGGGGTGGAAGTGCTGTTAGCGGCACCCGATCGGCCAGCGTTATCGACGCTGCGCAACGCTGACGGTCAGCGTGATCCACCCATGGAACTCGCGACCGCGGTGCGCGACCGGTTGGCGCGCGGCCAACGCGCTACGGGTAGTTACGCTTCGCACGGCGACGAGTTTGTGATTGCCTGGTCGCCACTGCGTGATCGGGAAGCCTGGGTAGGTGTCATTGGCATCGCGCTCAATCGTAGCTCGTTAGCGCGGACCAAGGCGGTGGCACTACGCGCGTTGCTGGTCGGTGTGGTTGTTGCGATCGGCGTTGCCTTTGCGCTCGCACTGTGGTGGGCCCGGCGCCTCAACGCACCGTTAATAAAACTGCATCGGGGCGCCATCGCGGTGTCGCGTGGCGACCTTAATCATCGCATTGAAATTCCCGCAGGCGATGAAATTGGCGATTTGGCGACGGCCTTTAATCACATGACCCAAACCTTGCTAGACAACCAAGGCCGGTTGGCTGCACGGATGCGCGAAATTGTGGCGCTGCATGACGCCGGGCGCGCCGTGTCGTCGGTTTTGGATCCCGATCAAGTACCGCGCAAAGTTGTCGAAGCGTTGGCCCGTACCTTTGACGTTCGACTGGTTGGCTTATGGTTACTGCAGCCAGACGGTCAACTCGATCTGAAGGCCGCGCGCGGCCAGCGCGGTGAGCGGTCATTCGCGTTGGCCGCCGACGATGCGCTGCTGCGGGCGGCCGACTACGCGCCGCTTGCCACTACCGCCGCAAGCCAAGGCGTGCTGCGTTACGAGAATGGCCAAAATCAGTTACATCCCGGACCGGTAGTCGCGATGCCGCTTGAGCGCAAGGGTCGCATCATCGGGGTGGTCGTGATCGCGCGCGCCCAGGACGGTCGCGGATTTTCGGAAGCAGATCTCAGCTTACTAGCAACGTTTGCCGACCAAGCCAGCGCCGCTATTGATAACGGGATGTTGTATCAACAAGTTCGTGGGGCCAGCGCCGAGCTGGAACGCAAGGTGCAGTTGCGGACGCTAGAGCTTACCGCGATGAACACTGAACTGGGGCGCACGCTATGTGATTTGCGCGACACCCAAGCCCAATTGATTCTATCGGAACGGCTGGCCGGACTGGGCATGCTGGTGGCCGGTGTCGCCCATGAAATTAACTCCCCCTCGGCGGCGATTCGCGGGTCGGTGCAAAGTCTTGGCGACGCCACCGGACGGGTCGCTGAACGGTTGTTAGCTGTGGGCCAACTTGCACTCTCCGCCCAACAACGGCTGGCGATAGCATCCTGTATCCGATCTCGAGTGCCGACCTTGGCAGCGCGGCGGATGCTGTCCGGCGTCGCAGCTCGGGTCGTGGCCAAAGAAATTCGCGAGCAAGTTCGAGTTCGCCTTGGTCCGAGCGCCGATGATGCGGTGGTCGGCGTAATCGCGCGAGATCTGGCTGATGCAGCGATGCAGGAGGAGGATGTAGCGGCTTTTTTTGAACTAGCTGGTCCGGTGCCACTAGCAACGGCGCCACTGCTGGCGGAAACCATCGTGGACGCGGTATATTTGCATCGCACAGCATCGACGATTGCCGATGCCATTCGGCGGATTGCGCGGATCGTAGGCGCGCTGAAGTCTTATTCGCACCTTGACCAACATGCCGCCCGTTTGCCGGCCGACCTGCATGATGGCCTGGAGTCAACGCTGGCCCTGTTCGATTATCAACTGCGTGATATAGATGTTGTGCGCGACTTCGCGGACCTGCCCGCGGTTCCGGTTTTCGTCGACGAGCTTAATCAAGTGTGGACCAATCTTCTGCAAAATGCCACGCAAGCCATTGTTGCATCCCGACCGCAGCCTGGGGCACGTGGACGGATCACCCTGTCGACGCGTCGCGACGGCGAATTTGTGGTGATTGGCATCGCCGACGATGGCCCTGGCATCGAGCCTGCCGTAAAAGCCCAGATGTTTGAACCGTTCTTTACTACCAAAGCAAAAGGCGAAGGCACCGGCCTTGGCTTGGGCATCGTCCGGCAAATCGTGCAAAAACACGGCGGCGAGATCAGTTGCGAGTCACAACCCGGCGCAACCCAGTTTTGGGTGCGGCTGCCCTTAGAACCTGCGAGTGCGAAAGATGCAACGGGATGAGTAAACGTGATTGGATCGTATGCATTGATGACGAAGAAGGCGTATTGCGGGTGCTCAAACAGCAACTTGCGCAACGGTTCGGACGCGATTGCGACGTCGCGACGGCGCAATCAGGCGAAGAAGCCTTAGCCCTGCTCGAAGACTTGCACCGTGATGGCGAAGCCGTTGCCGTGGTGATTGCGGATCAGATTATGCCTGGCCTCAAAGGCGTGGATGTACTCGAACGGATTGGGGGACTGTACCCCACGGTAACCAAGGTGTTGCTTACGGGCCAAGCTGGGCTTGATGCCGTGGTCGATGCGATTAATCGCACCCAGCTTAATCACTATTTGGTCAAGCCTTGGGATGAAACCGCATTGGGCTTGGTGGTCGAAAACCTGCTGCGGCAGTTTAGGTTGACGCGCGAAAATCAGCAGCTGGTAGCCTCGTTATCGTCGAAGAATCAGGCCTTGATTGAATTGAATCGTGAGCTCGAGGGTAAAATCTTTGAGCGCACGCGCGAACTCGCTGATGCCAATACGCGGCTGGCGCAGTTGGCAGTTACCGACGGCCTCACCGGGCTGTTTAATCATCGCCATTTTCACGAAAAATTGGCGATGGAAGTAGAACGTTCGCAGCGGTCGGGGCTGCCCTTGTCGCTACTCATGATCGATGTTGATCACTTCAAACAATACAATGATAGCCATGGTCACCCAGCTGGTGACGCGGTGCTGCGTGAAGTTGCGCGTGTGCTTGGCGAATCGCGCCGGATCAACGATGTGGTGGCGCGCTACGGCGGCGAAGAATTCGCATTGATCTTGGTGGACACCGCCAAGTTCGTAGCCACCAAAGTCGCCGAGCGAATTCGCGAGGCTGCCAACGCCAATACCAACTGGGACAAAGTTCATAGTCAGTTGTCGTTATCGGTCGGGGTCGCGACCTGCCCCGATGATGCGACGGACCCCGAGACCCTCGTTAGCCTGGCCGATGAAGCGCTGTATGCGGCCAAACGTGCCGGTCGCAATCGGGTGATGCTAGCGTCGCCGCGGCGAAGTGGCGGTTAGTCAGGCCACACAGCGGCGGCACAGTCGTGTAGGCTGCAGCCATGCAAGATATTGCAGTGATCGGCGCAGGCAGCTACGGCACTTGCTTGGCCATGTTGTTTGGCAATGCTGGGCACCACGTTCATTTGTGGTGCCGCTCGGCGACCACCGCCGCGGAGATCGAAAGCAGCCGTGAAAATCAGGCATATCTGCCGGGCTTTCGCTTGCCCGAAAGCGTGCGCGTAACTCACGATATTGCGACCGCCGTGGCGGATAAGCAGTTTGTGCTTGGGGTGACGCCGTCGCATGGGATTCGCGACGTACTAGGTGCGGCGGCGCCACATTTGCACCCCGATGCCGTGGTTATTAACGCCTCCAAGGGACTTGAAGACAAAACCTTAGCGACGATCGATCAGGTCTATCGCGAGATTTTTCCAAGCCGCATCGCAGCGCGGGCAACCTATTTATC
>JAGPDK010000442.1 GCA_018057605.1 Kofleriaceae bacterium
TTGCTTTCAACGGTCAAGATCGGCTCAATATGATCACGTTTACCGTGGCCGACGGTGACGTGGTGCAAGCCGCCGCTGCCACTGACGCCATCAAACAACAATTAGCCGAAGCTCACGACTTTGACCTCAACGATCGCCAGGCCATTCGCATACAAAACAACATCGAAGGCGCCGAGCGTTTTGCCAAACTGTTTTGGATCATTTCGATATTCGTGATCTTCATCGGCGGCCTGACCATCGGCGCCGGCATCATCGGCGTGTCCAACATCATGATGATTACCGTCAAAGAGCGCACCAAAGAAATCGGTGTACGCAAAGCCCTCGGCGCTACGCCGCTCACCATTGTGAGCCTCATCGTCCAAGAATCCGTGGTGCTTACCGCGTTTGCGGGCCTAAGTGGCTTGGCGGCGGGCATTGGGGTGCTTGCATTGATCGGCCACATAATTCCGCCCGACGGTGTACTCAGTGCGCCATCAATTAAGTTAAGCGCCGGGCTGTACGCCACGCTGGTGCTGGTATTTTTCGGCGCCCTGGCCGGACTTTTCCCTGCCCTGGCGGCAGCTCGGGTTAACCCGATTCAATCGCTGCGAGATCAATAGGCCATGTTTGACCCTGACAAATGGCGCGAGATTTGGGCAACGCTGACGGCCAATCCATTGCGCACCTTGCTCACTGCGCTCGGTGTGTTTTGGGGCATGTTGATGTTGATGATCATGCTGATGTTTTCGTCAGCCTTGGTCTCGGGCGTGAAACGCCAAATGAGCGGCCTTTCCGCCAATGCGCTATTCGTGTGGGGCGGCGTCACCACGGAAGCCTATGAAGGGTTAAAACCCGGGCGTCGCGTGCAGTTTGATATCGGAGATATGGAGCCACTTAAACAAGTAAAAGGCCTCGATACCGTGGCGCCGCGGATTCAACTGGGCGGGTTCATGACGCCTTCGAAAGTTACCTACGCCAACAAGACGGCGAGTTTTCACGTCATGGGCGATTTCCCGGAGGTGATCAAAGTGATCACCTTAACGATTAAATTGGGCCGCTTTCTTAATCAACGCGACATCGACGATGCTCGCAAGATCTGCATCATTGGCAATGCAGTCGCCGAACAAATGTTGCCGCCGGGCACCGATCCAATCGGCACCTGGCTGCAAATCAATGGCGTGTACTTTCGCGTCGTCGGCATGACCAAAACCTTGCGCAGTGGCAACTTCGGCGACCGCGATGACAACTCGATCTTCATTCCATTCACTGCGTTCCGTGCGGCATTTCACACCGGCGACAAAGTGGGTTTTTTTGCGCTAACTGCCCAAGATACTGCCGACGGGCCGCAGCTCGAAAAGGAAATTAAATCGGTGCTCGGTCGACGCCATCGGGTGGCACCCACCGACCAACTCGCCATCAATTCGTTTAATGCTTTTGTGTTTTTTCGCAAAACCACCAGCATGTTTGTGGCGATCAATTTAATGATGTGGATTGTCGGCGTTGCCACGTTGCTCGCTGGCGTCATCGGCGTGACCAACATCATGCTCATCACCGTCAAAGAACGCACCAAAGAGTTCGGCGTCCGCAAAGCGTTGGGGGCCAGTCCTTTTTCCGTGATTGTCATGGTGATTAAAGAGTCCGTGGTCCTTACGGGCGCAGCCGGTATCTTGGGCATCGCGGCCGGCATCGGGGTCATGGCGCTGCTGGTCAAGCTGCTTGAAAATGTGGGCCCGTCATTTCCGTTTGGCGCGCCCAATGTGGAACTTTCGACGGTGGGCTGGGCGTTTACCATCTTGGTGACCGCAGGTGGTTTTGCAGGCATTATTCCCGCGTATCACGCGGCGTCGATCAAACCGGTAGAGGCGCTCCGCGCCGAGTGAGAGTTATGCGTAGAATTATCGTTGGAATTTTTGCTTTGTTGCTCGCGGTGCTCATCGGCTACGCGTTTTTGTGGATGTATCAGCGCTCCAAAAAACCACCAACGGTGTTCACCACCGAGGTAGCACAACGCACGTCCATCGTGCGCAAAACCGTAGCGACCGGTTCCATCGTGCCGCGCCGTGAAGTTGAAGTGAAGCCCAAAGTCACCGGTGTGCTCACCGAGCTGTACGTTGAAGCCGGCAAACAAGTCACGCTCGGCACTGCACTTGCGAAAATCGATATTACCCCAGATGCCGGGGCGTTAAACCGAGCACAGTCCGATGTCCGGACCGCGCAAATTGCCGTGCAAAACGCCCAGCGCGAACTTGAACGCAACGAAAGCCTGCTCAAACAAGGCGTAATTGCCGACGCCGAAGTGGCGCGATACCGCACGGAATTTGCGTTGCGCAAACAAGAAGTCGCGTTGGCCAGCTCCAATTTGCAAATTGTCAAAGACGGCCAAACTGCCGGCCAAGGCAAAAGTTCCAACGTCATCGTCGCCGCCACCTCCGATGGCACCGTCATCGATGTGCCGGTGAAAGTTGGCTTTTCAGTGATCGCCGCCAACAACTTTAACCCGGGCACCACCGTGGCCACAATTGCCGACATGAATGACATGATCTTTGAAGGCCGCGTTGATGAATCTGAAGTTGCCAAAGTCAAAGAAGGCATGAAACTCACCATCAAGATCGGCGCGCTCGACAAAGATCAATTCGAAGGCAAGCTGGAGTACATCGCGCCCAAAGGCAAAGAAATCGACGGCTCGATTCAGTTTGAAATCAAAGCCTCGCTGGTCGCCAAAGCCAATATCTACGTGCGTGCCGGCTACAGCGCCAATGCGGATATCGTGCTCGATGAGAAAAAAGATGTGCTTGCGATTCGCGAAGCGCTGGTGCAATACCGCGACGGTAAACCGTACATTGAACTTGAAACCGGCCCGCAGAAGTTTGCCGAACGCGCACTTGAACTCGGCATCTCCGACGGCATCATGGTGGAAGTCAAAACCCCATTAACGTTAACCGAAAAAATCAAAGTGCCAGCCAATGCCGGTGCCAGTAAAGCGCCTGGTAGCGGCAGTGGCGGCAGCAAACCTAAAACCAAATAGCCCAACCGCCGACGGCGCGATGATTGTTTAGTGCTGCAACCGCTGGAGCACGACGACATCAGCATAGTTGTGCCCGGTTAAGCCGGGCGCAAACTCGTCGTGCAACGCAGCGAACGCCGATGCACTCGCCGCACTGTCGCGCTGCCGTGCGAGATTCAACCCGACGGCGGCACCTCGCACTGCGGTTGTGCCATCGAACCATGCGCCGGCGATCGGGTGTGCAGGACAAAATCCGTCGCAGCCGTCGCTGGCCAGGGCCAACCCTTGCACTGGTGAACCAGCCAAGTCGATCGCCAATCGCAACGCGACATCACGCATCCGGCCGCCTGGTCCGGCATGGGCGGGTAAACGCACCGTTGGTTCGCCGTGTGCAACCAACCATTGGCCAGACTTTAACTTGGCAAATTCGCTGACGATCGCGTGCGCCACCGCGGCGCTATCGTCGTCGAGCGACAGCCGCAGCACCGGCTGGCTCGAACCCAGCGCAAACGTGATCGCATCAGCCAAGGCACAGCGTGGCGCAAGCACCCGCGCGATGTCACCGCTGCGAATGCCGGCAAGTGTACGGGGTAATCGCGTTGCCGTCGGTGCTGGCAATTCGACAGCAAAGCGTCGCGCCACGACCATTGCCTTAGCCGGCAGCGCGGCGTAGTCCGGCATCGCCGTCGGAACGTTGCTCCATTCGCCCACCGTTGGGCCCGAACCGATCATGCCGATATCGTCGCTGGCGACGTCGCTGATAGCCCACGTCACAACCGGTGCCGCACAACCCGCTACTAACCCACCGGCCTTGATGGATGAAAGTGCAGCCCGAACGGTGTTGAGTTCTGCAATGTTGGCGCCCGCTGCCATCAGCGCACGCACGACCTGGGATTTCGCTTGCAAGCTCACACCTGCGATGGGCGCGGCCAGCAACGAGGAGGTGCCACCCGAGATCAACGCCAGGAGCACGCCATGGGCTGGCACGGCGGCAACAAATGCCCGCGCGCGTTGCGCTGCACTAACGCTGCGTTGGTCAGGAAATGGGTGGCTCGCGACAAGGATCTCAAAACCCGGCACAGCCGGCGCTTCGCCATCATGTGTCACAATTAAGCCCGCAGCGATCGGGGCCCGCCCGACACATCCGCTGGCCATTGATAGCGCCGCCTTACCAACCGCCAAAATGAACAGCGGCCGGTCACCCACAACGTCCCACACCTGGTTAGCCACCAGCGCACGAGGCTCACATGAGCGTAGCGCGTGGCGCACCGCCGCCGTGATGTGCTGGCGAACTACCACAGCCATTTCTACCACTCACATGCAAATGTCGACGTCAAGATGCAACGGAATTCAGCTTCGGATGTCTCAATAGTCAGCATCGTTAGACCATTGCAAAGGCTGACGCGTGGAATGTTGATGCTATCTTAGTTGTTATCCCTGTTGCCCATCCTGGGAGCGCCATGAATTCACCGCAAGCAATGCCATCGTCCGCGCCTGTTTTGCAGTTGGTTGCAGCGGCGCGTCGACGCCTGCGATGGCAAGGCGCGTTCAACGGTGTTACCACGGCGGCCATTGTCGCGTCGGCCATCGCATTGTGGGCCATCTTTGGCACCCGCATCGAACTTTTCTCACCGCCGTTGGGGTGGCTGCTAAGCGGCGTTGCCGGGTTGACACTTTTGGCCGGGGCCTTGGCTGGCGCGTGGCGCGTGCCCAGCACCGAGCGCATAGCCCGCCGAATTGACCGCGCTAGCGGCCTTGCCGACCGGTTATCGACAGCAATTGCCTTCACTACGGACCGCGACGATGCGACCGACCCCACTACCCATGATTTGCGGGCCGCAGCGATCCGCGACGCCATCCAGGCATTACCCAAAGCCAATGTTAAGCAGGCAACTCCGTTCACCCGCCCCAAAGATGCCCCGGTAGCCGCTGGCTTTTTGATCATTTCGGCACTCGCGGCCGGGTTGACCATGCCACCCAATCATGCCGCGATGCAGCTGGTATCGGTCACGCCTGATCACACCGCGCCCGGAACCACGGTCATGCTG
>JAGPDK010000443.1 GCA_018057605.1 Kofleriaceae bacterium
GGCGATCTTAGTTGCGGCGCTGGGCTATTTCGTCGACATCTATGATCTTATTTTATTCGGCATGGTCCGCGTCAAGAGCTTGACGGAGCTGGGCATTACCGACGCGCAAGCGCAAACGTCGGTGGGCTTGTTTCTGCTCAATATGCAGATGATCGGCATGTTGCTCGGTGGCGTGCTGTGGGGCATGTTGGGCGATCGGCGCGGTCGCTTATCGGTACTGTTTGGTTCCATCATTATGTACTCGCTTGCCAATCTCGCTAACGGTGCCGTGACCACGGTGGATCAGTATGCTGTGTGTCGGTTGATCGCCGGCATTGGGTTGGCTGGTGAATTGGGCGCAGGTATCACGTTGGTATCGGAGCTCATGCCGAAAGAATCACGCGGTTGGGGCACGACGATTGTTGCGTTCGTCGGCGTGTGTGGCTGTTTGGTTGCAGCTGTCGTGAGTGGTGCGATTCCGCAGGTGTACGACGGCGTGCATTGGCGCACGGCGTATTACATTGGTGGCGGCTTAGGATTGGGACTGCTGGTATTACGGGTTGGCGTTGTCGAATCTGGCATGTTTCATCGAACGGCAGCCCAAGCCGTGCAGCGAGGCAGTTTTTTTGCGCTGTTCGCATCACGTCAACGGGCCCGGCGGTATTTGTCGATTGTGCTAGTTGGTGTCCCGATCTGGTTCGTGATCGGTATCCTCGTCATGTTTTGCAAAGAGATTGGCGGCGCGATGGGGCTCACGCCCGTGCCGCGGCCGCCAACCGCGCTATTTTTTTGCTACATCGGGTTGGCGTTGGGTGACGTGGTCGCAGGTGTGATTTCCCAATATTTGCGTTCGCGCAAACGTACGTTCTTGATTTTCCTGGCGCTGTCGATAGGGGCGATAGCGCTGTATTTTACCGCCGGACGGCTGTCACACGATTGGTTTTATTTTTGCTGCTTTGTATTGGGCTTAGGTGCAGGGTATTGGGCGCTGTTTGTGACGTCAGCATCGGAATTGTTCGGCACCAATCTGCGCGCCACCGCAACCACCACTGCGCCAAATTTTGTTCGAGGTGCCTTAGTACCAGTCAGTCTGGCGTTCGAGGTGCTGGCCCGCACGCAAGGTGTGCTCACGGCGGCGCTCATTGTGGGCGGCGGTTGTTTTGTGCTTGCCGGCGTGGCGCTATTTGGTTTTGAAGAAACATTCGGTCGCGACTTAGATTTCGTCGAGTAGGTTTGTGTCGCTGCATGCGTTGCCCGCTCCTCGAACTACTGATTTGTGTGCTAGGCAGCTCGATTTGGTTCAGGTACGATGGCCGTCATGCAGTTCCGATATCTAGTAGTTGCGGTCGCAAGTTGGGCCATGGCCATGACGCTTGGGGCCTGCGATGGCTGTACCGGCCGAAATAGTAGCGGCCCCGATGCGTTTTTTGCCGACGCGGCGCGGTGCGGCAATGACTCGAATTGCACTGATCCGGACGTCTGTCGCTACAATACCTGCGTGCCGGCGCCGATGCCTTGTGCCACCACGGCTGACTGCGCGGCCGATACCTATTGCGACACCAGTGCTAGCGAATGCCTGCCGTTTGGCGTTGGTCCCGGCGGTGAGTTCAACCCCGAGTGTCGGCGTCAGCCGGTGCCGGGCGTATTTTTGCCTGGCGCACAATGCGAATGGTTAGGGCCGCCGGCAGGCGATACGTATCCAGATCACAAGAACATTTTGGGTACGCCGGCAGTGGCATTTTTAGGCGGTGAGGGCGAGTTTGCGACCCCCGCGATTGTCTTCATTTCGTATAACAATACCGACGGTGGCGCGGAATCGGCGCAAGGCACGGACCCGCGTTATTTTGGCGTAATTAGGGTGATCGACGGCCGCGATTGTCGGCAACTGGCAAGCATAGCTTCACCTACGGTCATTGCTTCAAGTAGTGTTGCCTTGGCTGACATCGGCGGCGCTGATGCCATTCCGGAAATCATCGCAGCGCGGACCGATGGCGGCTTGGCCGCATGGACGTTTGCGGCTGGGCAATGGCAGTTGTTGTGGCGCAGCGCCGACAATAATTTCGATACCATCAATAACTGGGCCGGCCCAGCCGTGCATGATCTCAACGATGATGGCGTGCCCGAGATTCTGTTTTTCGGTGCGGTGTACGACAACAATGGCGTGTTGCTGACGGCTGCGCCGCCGGCGGTATCGGGGGCGTTGCCGGGCTATATTCCGGTGGTTGGGGACCTTGATGGCGACGGTGCGCCGGAGCTAATTGCGGGCGCTAGCACGTATCGCTGGGACACTGCCAGCACCGAGTGGGTGGCCAAACAACCGTTAAGCGGTGGGGCTAACGGATTTACCGCGATTGCTGACTTTGGCACCTTCGGCGCAAATGCCGCGGCGGACAATCGCGCAGTGCTCGACGGCGTCGCTGAAATTGCTGTGGTTTCGGCAAGCGTCGTCCGGGTATTTAACTCGTTAGGCCGGCTGTTGTTCACGGTGAATGTTCCGGGCACGCCGCCAGGCCGCGGCGGCCCGCCAACCATCGCAGATTTCGATGGCGACGGTCGAGTTGAAGTGGCCTCGGCTGGTGCCAGCGCATACGCCGTGTTCGATATGGATTGCGTCGGCACCCCCGACCCTGCGACGTGTCCGAGTATGCGCAACGACGGTGTGTTGTGGAGCGTCGTGTCGCAAGATCTTTCGTCGAACGTCACCGGCTCCTCGGTGTTCGACTTCGATGGTGATAGTCGCGCCGAAGCGGTGTATGGCGACGAGTGTTTCACCCGCGTCTATGACGGCGTGTCGGGCAAGGTTATCTATTCACGTTTTCGCAGATCCTGCACCTGGTATGAAAATCCAGTCATTGCCGACGTCGATTCCGATTTTAACGCTGAGATTATTTCAACATCGAATACCAACTGCCCCAACATTACATGCCCGACCGTGGACCCAATTTTTGATGGGATTCAGTGCAGCGACGATGCTGATTGTCCCGCGGCAACGGCCTGCGTGCGCGATGCGGCGACGGATGTGTTAGGTCGATGCCGATGCAGCGCTGACGGTGATTGCGGCGGCGACGGGTTCGTTTGCGTCGACCCGGCGGCGGGACCGAACGCCAACGGCAAAGTTTGTCGAGCGTCCAATCCTGGTATCAATTCCGCATTTGGCTTGCGGGTGTTGGCCGACAATCTCGATCGCTGGGTCGGGACTCGGCCGATCTGGAATCAACATGCGTACAGCGTGACCAACGTAGATGATCGCGGCAAGGTGCCACGGACTAGTCAATGGTTGCGTAACTGGACGCAACCTGGACTCAATAACTTCCGGCAAAATTCGCCGGGTACGGGGTCGCCGGCAGGTGCAATCCCAGATGTGACCATCAAGCGCACCAAGATTACCTGCGACGGCGGCATGAAGGCCACCGTGGTCGCTGAAGTGTGTAATCGCGGCACTGAACCGGTGGCCGCGGGCATGCCGTACGCGGTGTACGCTGACGGTGAGACTGCACCGCGTTGTATCGGGGCAACCGATGCGCGGGTGTTTCCAGGCCAGTGTATTCCCGTGAGTTGCCAATGGACCGGCAGCAACGCGCCGGGACATGCGGTAATTGACGACCGCGGCACGGGTGCCGGGATCAATTCCGAGTGTCGTGAAGATAACAACACGGCGGCGTTCACCGTTACTTGTCAGTAGCCTGTAACTTCCGGCGCCACCCGGATTTGTGATGTCGCCGGCGCATGGGGTCGGCGAGGCAAAACCGTCGGCGTAGGCGCAGAAGTGTTGGAGGCGCCACCCGGATTTGTGATGTCGCCGGCGCATGGGGTCGGCGAGGCAAAACCGTCGGCGTAGGCGCAGAAGTGTTGGAGGAGCCACCCGGATTTGAACCGGGGATGGAGGTTTTGCAGACCTCTGCCTTACCACTTGGCGATGGCTCCGTTGCGCAGGTAATACCAAATCCTGAGGCCATCGCGCAATCATGGCTGAGGCAAAATCGTTGCCACAAACCAAGGTTGCATGGCGGTAACGACTACAATCGCAGCGCGGGCCGGGGCGAGGGCCAGCGCCACCTGGGTTGCCGCTTCGATGTCGGTGACAACCACGGTCAGGCCACGCAGATGCGCTGCGGTAATGGCTTCAACTGTTGCCTGTGGCAGCACCGCGAGCCCACCGAGCTGCGTGGCCAGTTGCAGCAATGTGGTCGCGAGAACGGGGCCACCCGGACTCCAGTAGATGCCAGGCCGAAGCTGTCGCGGCCCGGTGCCGTGGCACAGCAGGTTGTTCGGTTGAAAGTCATCGAAAAATCGACGAGCGGCTGATGTTAAAGCCAGGCCCGCGCCGCTGATATCCAATAGCCCGTGGGCGGCGAGATCTCCATGGCCGAGCACCTCGTGCCACGCATTATCTTGATCGCCAAGGCAGCGAGCCGCTTCACTCATCGACACACGAGCGGTGCCGCGCAGATGGTGTGCGTACAGCAATATGATGGCAGCGATGGCGATGTCGCTGCACCCGACCGCAAGGCACCATTGCACTAACGTGCTTTGGCTCGGCACGACGCCGCGCCGGGCGGTCAAATCACCGGAAACTACGTCCACTGCTGCAAGCTGGCTGCGCCAGCTGGTGGCGACCATGGGCGTCGGCGGCCACACGGCGCGCACTGGCGAGGCACTAACCGCGACCGTAGGCTCGGGCAAGGCTGCGTTGGTTTGCGCTTGCGCAATGACTGCCTGGTTGGTCGCCAACATGGCGCGCCACGGCGTTTTGTCGTCAGCAGTCATGCCCAGCAGCATCGTGTCATTGCCATTGGGCTGCAATGCCCACACCTGCGCTGGCGGTGTGCCAAGCGCGGTTAACGTGTGCGCAAAACATTGCAACCTAACCAGTCCGCGACTCGTCGCGATCACAAGATACGGCGATTGCAGATCGGCATAAACACGCTGGGGCTCGGCACCCAGCACATGCGGAAACATCCTGCCGTCCGATAACCGGACGATCGTGAGCGACTCGAACCCAGGCCGCGTGATCCACAGATGGCCTTGGGCTGAACCAACACTGCGCGGCG
>JAGPDK010000444.1 GCA_018057605.1 Kofleriaceae bacterium
CAGTTCGCCGCTAACTTTAGTAACGCCGTACATCGTCGACGGCAGCAGTGCGACATCGTCAGGGGTTGGCTCGGGTAAGCCCGGTTCGCCCTGGGGGCCTTGTCCGGGAACCGGACCGAACACGGCGATCGAGGAGGTGAACATCAGGCGTGCGGTGCCGGCCTGGCGCGCCGCTTCGAGTACATTCCAGGTCCCGGTTTGATTTACCGCGTAGGCCAGCCCTGGGTCTTTTTCACCACGGGCCGAAAGAATCGCGGCCAAGTGAAACACCAATTCAGGGCGATGTTCCATAAACGCAGCCATGGTCGCGGCGGCATCGGTAACATCAAGTTGCGCCCACGTTCCGCCGGCAAGCGCGTGTGACGCGGGCCGCGGTTGCAGGTCGGTGGCCACCACGTTGTGGCCCGCGCCAACTAAGGCCCCGATGAGATCGTGCCCGATTTGTCCGCCAGCGCCCGTTAATAAAACCTTCATGGTTGCTGAGGTTTCGCGCATGTCGCGCTCGCTAGCAAGCTGATGCGTCGCGATTTGTTTTACGTTTGTGCGGTGGCCAACGCGACGGCGGCTTGCCACGCCGGCATAGCGTTGATCGCCCGTGCTGCAAAACGCGGTAAATAGTCACGTTCGAACGTGCGCTCGAGGACGGTGGCATAGTCACGCGGCGGCGCGAGCCCCCAGGCCCGTTCGCTTGCGGTGATTTGGCCATCGTCGGCTTCGACGGTTTTGTTGAGGATGCCGTAACTGCGCATCAAATCGACGAACATGGCAGGCAGTTCATGGCGTAGCCACGGCGCAATCAACGGCGCCATAGTGGTGGTGCTTAGATAATCGAGCAAGTCCCAGCCGAAATCTCGATGCCGAACCTCGTCGCGCAAGATGCGGTCGAGGGCCGCGCGGGGCAGGGCTTCGGTGCAATGCTCACGCAAATGGCTAAACAGCGGCACCGCCACGGTTTCGCCAAGACAAAACACGCGGACCGCAGCGGCGAGTACATCGAGTTCAACCGTATCATGCTGTCGGGTCAGGCCGAGCCCGGCGCGATCGATCGCTGGCGGCGTGGTGCCACCGGCCGCGCAGTAGACTTCGTAGCTCATGCGCGAATGCACTAACTCATCGTGCACAATAACCAAACCGTCGTCGAGTAAATCGGGTGGCGCCCCGATCACCATCATCCACAGTACCAATTCTTGCGTGATGGTCGCAGAGGTGTATTCGGCTGCGGTGCGAGCTTGCCACTCAGCCACGATGCGCGGCGACAGACTCACTTTGGACAAGATACCGCCGTGGGCGCTGGCGGATTGCACATGGTTTTGGGCGGACAAGTCACCGCGGGCGCAGGGATGACACAGGTATTAGTACCTTTGTACTGCATGATGGTCACGGTTTGTGCCACGGCCATTTCAGTTGGACACGTAATCGTCATCGGCGGCGGTGGGTTACAGGTTGGCACCGGCATGCCAGGTTTACCGGTGGGACATTTTACGTCGATGCTCGCCGAGCAATTGCCATCCGGGCGTTTGTACACGGACCATGAGTAGTCACGATCTGCCAGTGGCCGAGTGCTTGGTGTTGGGACTGGTGGGAGCACCGGCGTTGGTGTTGGCGCTACAACGGGTGGCGGCGCCGTCGTCGTCGTCGTCGTGCCAGGCATTGGAGGATTGGTAACCGATGGTCGAACCACCGGTGTCGCGGTGGCCGCATTGCTACCCGACCCGGAATTTGCACCGTCGTCGATGGTACTCGTTGGCGCAGGTGTTGGCGTTGGATTTTTGGCAACTACGAGGCACGCGCCAAATGAGGCGGATGCAACCACTGTAATTACCATAGGCGAGGCAAACGTTCGGCGCGGTGCGCGTGCTGACATGCGGTAAACCTAAACGGTGCGTCGTGCTGGCGCAAGACCATCCGGCTCAGGTACCTTCCATGGCGATGCTGCACGTTGTTCGAACCGGGTTATTGGGCGGACTGGTGGCTTTGCTCGCGTTTGCAGGTTGCTCAGAAAAGACCTGTCTGCAAGGGCAGTGTGCCACGCCCTGCAAACAGTTGGTGTTCACATGTGAAAACCCCGCTATCAGCACACTATATATTGGCCCAGTCAAAGATGCACCGCTGCAACTACGGCTTCAAGGTGGCAACGCTGGAGCCAACGATATTTTAGTTTCGAACGGCAATATCACCGCCGTGATTTCGCAGGTCGATGCGCCCATTGACCTGGCACCCACCGGCGGTAATTTGATTGACTACGGGCCGACCGGTGGCCTTGATGACATCACGTTGGTGTACCAACTCGCGGGGATTTTGCCTGACGATGCGTTTGCGTATAATCGCCTTGAAATCGAAGACCAGCGCCCAGATTTTGTCGGCGTTACGGTCACTGGCACCCTCGATGGCCGGCCCGATGTAAAAGTGCTCACCCGATATGAATTGCGTAGCTGCGATGCCGGCGTGCGGATGCGCTCCGAGTTGTTCAACGGCAGCCCTGATATCCAAACCTTCACCATCGCCGATTCAAGTCATTGGGGTAAGCGGCGAAATGTGCCGTTCGTACCGCTGCAAGGCCAAGGTTACATTCAGCCTAAACTTGACCTGCTCAAGCTGTCCGATATTTGGCAGCCGCAAGACTTCGTCGGTGCGGCGACGCCGGGTGCAAACTCGCCGAGCTACGGAGTGTTGGCCTGTAGTGAACGCCGGGTAGCTGGCGTCAACGATCTGGAAATCTCCGCGTTAGGCACGCCGCTACAAATTGTGCGCCCCGGCAAGACGGTCAGCTTTGAACGCATGCTCTACACCCAAACCGATGCCGCGACGGTGGGCCGCGGCCCAGCGCCGACGGTGGATCGCATGCTGCAAGGTCGCAGCGAAATATTTGGTGATAATGGTACACGTGGTTTGCGTGGGCGTGTGATCGCTGGCGGCATGCCGTTTGGTGGTGATGTTCGCAGGGCGTCGTTGATGGTGTTCGCAACCTCTGCCCAAGTTCGCCGGCCGATCAATACGGTGGTGCCGAATCTCGATGGCACGTTTGTGATGACCGCCGTGCAAAAAGCTGGCCTCGAAATCGAAGTCTGGAGTTTTGGTGTGTTGATCAAAACTGTGCCAGTGCCAGACACTGGCGAGCTCGGCGATATTGAGCTACCCCTACCAGCCACGGTGCAAATTGCCGTGACCCGCAACGACGGCGTCGCACCCGCGACCGACATTCACGCGGTGGTAGTGTTTCATCCTGCCGACGCTGCGACTCGGGCTGCGGTCACTGGCACGTTGCATGGGAGGTTAAGCGCATGTGCACCGTGGCTCGGCCCGCCAACCCACAGCTCGCCTGCGTGCAACCGTGTGTTGGTCGATCCACGTGGCACCGACATTGAAGTACCCGCCGGTCGTTACTTGGTAGTCGCGACAGCCGGCCCAGAACACACGTTAGCCAAGCAAGAGGTGACGCTCGTAGCGGGCGAAACCTTGCCCTTGGCCTTTGAGCTTGTGCCCGTCGCCGTTCGGCCCACCGGCTGGTTAAGCGCAGATTTACACGTGCATGGTCGCGCTAGCTTTGATTCAAGCTTGCCCGACGAAGATCGGGTGCGCAGTTTTGTGGCAGCTGGGGTCGATGTCATTGCCGCGACCGATCACGATGTCATCAACGACTATGCTGGCACGGTAGCGGCACTTGGTGTTGCGGACAAAGTTGTGGTCATGGGTGGGCTTGAAACTACCCAGCTCATTCCGTTTTTGAAATTGCCGGATGAAACCCTGCCCAAAGTAATTGGTCACTTCAATTTCTGGCCGCTCACGCCGGTGTCGAGCGAGCCGCGCGGCGGCGCACCGTGGGATGAAAAAGTCGAGCCCGGGCAACTGTTTGACACCATGGCGCCGCTGCTCGGAAGCAACGGCATGATGATGATGAATCATCCGTGGGACGAACCGTTTTTTGGTCGCGACCTCGGCTACTTGCGTGCCATCGGCTTTGACCCACGGCTGCCGATTGCCGACGACGGCAAGCCCAATTCGTTGTTACTGCAGCGGCCGGGTGGCATGCATCGCAACGGTGATTGGAACATCATCGAAATTATCAACGGCGCGGATACCGCCGAACTGCAAAAATCGAGGGTGTTGTGGTTTGCGCTATTGGCCCAAGGCTTGATAGCAAGTGGCACCGGCAACAGTGATTCACATAGCATGACCGATGCGCAACTCGGCTGGGCCCGTAACTGGGTCGATGCTGGGTCCACCATCGCAACGTTCGATCGCAACAAATTTAATGCGGCGCTCCGTGACGGTCGTTTTGTAGCCGGCAATGGCGTGGTGATTACGGTAGAAGTTGGCCCCGTCGCAGGGCCACGGCGAGGATTGGGCTTCACGCCGTTTGTGCCGGCACCGGGCGACGTAGTGCATATTGAAGTGAGGGCTGCACCATGGATCCCAGTCGAAGAAATTCGAGTCATCACGAGCGCCGGTGAAAAAATTATCGCGACGGGCGCTCAGTTGATGCGCCCGTTAGATCCATTTGGTACCTCGGGGGTGTTGCGCTATCAGGCCGACGTTCCGCTGGCATCGCTGATTAGTCGCGATGATTTTATGGTCATCGAAGCAGGGCTGCCGTATCCGTTGGCGCAGGATCTCGACGACGACGGGGTGCCCGACACCAGCGACAACAATGGCGATGGTGTTGTCGACGTAAAAGATATCGACCCCGATGAGGATGCTGGCCCGATTGTCGGTCCACCCGATCCGAGCGATGCCAACGATGCGCGTTACTGGATGACCCGGGTCATTCCTGACGGATTTCCTGCAGGCTTTAGCAATCCCTTGTTCATCGATGTCGACGGCAATGGCTGGACGCCACCCGGCTTGAGGAGCAACTAGTCATGCCAACATTAACAGGGACCTTGCCCGGTCCCTCTGCCGACGACAAGTCGGCATTAACAGGGACCTTGCCCGATCCCTCTGCCGACGACAAGTCGGCATTAACAGGGACCTTGCCCGGTCCCTCTGCCGACGACAAGTCGCCGGCATTCACCCTGCCACGCGTTA
>JAGPDK010000052.1 GCA_018057605.1 Kofleriaceae bacterium
GCGGCTCGGGGCCATCGTCGCGCGCATCCAACGCAAGCACGCGCGCATCCAGCGGCCCTGCGTCACGCGCAACAACTCGCGCATCTTTGAATTCGGGCGGCGCGGGCGGCTGTTTGGGCTGCGCCTTTTCACACCCAATGCCCGTGCCCAGCCCCATCGCAACAGCACACCCTACAACTAAAGCTCGTCGCATCGACCACATGCAGGCACGATACAACACTGCGGGTCTGCCCCTATTTGTAGCAACCCAAATTCGGCTCATACACGCCTCCGGCCGTCTTGACGCAGCCACGTATTGAGCGTGCTGCTCATCCATTCCGCAACCTCGTTCGATTGCCGTGAAAACAATGGTGCGATTCCAACCGTTAGCTCTGCATCAACGGAAAACGAGAGAAAGCTGTCTTCGCCTTCGCCGCCGTCCTGATCAACCTTAAACCGCGTAATATTGGATTTCTGATGTTCGGTGTGGCGCACAAACGACCACAAGCGCCGTTCAATTTGCAGCGTGCGGCGCCCCAAGGTAAGGGTAGTGCGTTTGCAAAGTTGCCACAAAAACAGGCTCGTGCTCACGCTGCCGATCAAAAAGAACAACGGCTCGATGAATGTCAGCGCTGCAAAAAATCCGACGACGCTTTCTAGGTCCAGCCACATCTTCACGAGCACAAAGCAGCTGTCCTGGGCCCAACCGCCACAGAGCGTAAAAAGTTTCAGGCCCATCAGGGCTGCGTCGTAACGCGTCGCAAGCTGGTCTGCCCACAGCAACCAGACCGCCGCAAAGCCTATCAAAATAAATAGCAACGCAATCGGCAGGCCCAGCAACGCCGAGAGCATTCCATTCACGGCTTTTTGCGCCTGCCACTTTTGTAAAATAGACAGACAAGTGACGCCCATCCAAACCCCACACCAAATCAGCGCAAATAGCTTCAAGCCAAACATACCTTTGGTGTAGTGAGTGATCTGCAGGCCACCCTCAGTGGCCAATGCGACGGTGACGCCTTTGGGCACCGCGGTGGTTTGGCCTGCCGGGTAGTCTGGTAAGCTGCGCTGCACTAGTAGTTTGGCTGTCATGCCCACGCCATCGGCGGTGCTGCGCCAATGTTGCTATCGAAAGCCGTGTCATACACGTTCCACGCATTTTGTTAGCAACTCCGTGCGCGTTGGGTCGATGCGCCTCGACATGCATCAATTAGCGTTTGTAGCCAACGTACTGCGGAATGCGATATTCAAACCGCGCGTAAAAATTGCTTGCGCATTTGGGCGCTGCTTTTTTGAAGCTTTGCAGATAAATTGACAGACGTCCGAAAATCGGACGTACGCATGCCACGCGTGCGAGATCGTCTGATAGGCTTCGTTCATGAAAAAAATTGCAATGGCTGGTTTGTTGGTGGGCGTGATGGGCGCGGCGGCGGGGTGCAAGGGTAAAGGTCAGGACCAAGCCACATCGGCGGATCCTGTTGGCCGGCGGTCGCCGGTGGGTTCAGGTGCAAGTGCAAACTCGGGCGCCGGTGTTGGTTCGGCGCTACCCGCCGGTAGCGCGGCGGTGCAACCTGCGAGTGCGGCGGCTGCCGGTAGTGCCGTCGCCGTGGTTGATGCTGGCCCAGCGCCAGCGGATTCGGCCGCGGTGGCGCAATGTCAGCGCATCGTCGACAAGAGTCGGCTCGCGATTGCAGCAACACTGGCGAAACACGAAATCAATATTCCGGATTTCGAAAAAAATTACGCGGGGCGCAGCCAGTTTAGCGAATTGTGCAACAAACTCGATGAACCTAAACGCACATGTGTAGAAGCCGCCGAACAGCCAATGGCCGCCATCGGAAGTTGTAACGTGAACGAGGGTGCGGCGCCCGATGCGATCGTGCAGGCGCCGTATGTATCGTACGATGTACCGGCCGCTCCACTAGCCGAAGGCGAAGGTGCCAAGCTGTTGGCTTCGTTGGTGGGCGCGTGGCGCACCGAATTCCTCGGCAAGGTTACAACTTGGACAATTGCCCCTGACGGCAAGGTGGCTATCAACGAGGTAGCCAAAGATGGCACATCAAAAGCTTTGGAATACGCGTTGTCGTTTGATGCGGCCGGCCAAGTTAAAGTGCGGACCACGCCAAGCTCGACCCAAACCTACGCCTATTTTCGCATCGATAACAAAACGGTGTTGTTAGGCAACAATCTCGCGTATCGGATCAATCCGGTTGCCAACGTTAAAAAGTTTACGCTCAAGACCCAAGGGGAGTGGATCGTCGTCGACGGTAACGCCTGTCGGGTAATCACCGACCGTGGTTTGGAAACCGCAGGCACCTGTGCTTGGGGCAAAGCTGGGGCGGTAAAAACCTTTAAAGCGAGTTGGGATAGCGGCCGCACCATTAAGTTGACGGGCAAAGCCATAGTCGACTCAGTGGACTACCAGTTGTTGGCCGGCCATTTGGTTGATCAGCGCTTAGTGAATATCGCGACTTTCAAGAAGCAGTAATCGGGCGCATTGGCGTCAGGGTTGGTTAACGCGGCACCATCGGGGCAAAAACTTTCACCGTTGCGGCAACACCCTTGAGCTGGTGGGCCCCCAGATCGTCGCAGGGTTGGGCGCACGTTTGTGCGAATGCTTCACTCACCAACAACGGCCTGTCGAGTGTGCGACACAAGCCTTGCAGCCGGCTGGCCAGATTCACAGCGGGGCCGATGACGGTGAAGTCGAGGCGGTCGGCTGCGCCAATATTGCCGTACTCAACATCGCCGATATGAATCGCGGTACCAAATTCAATCGGTTGGCGGCCGAGGCGAGCGGCATTGGCCGCGGCCCCGCGCGCAAAGGCATCATGTGCAGCGTGCAGCGCGGCTTGGCACGCGGCATGAGCTGCGGCTGCGGTGTCGTCGGCAATTCGAAAGATCGCAAGCACGGCATCGCCGATAAATTTGAGGACTTCGCCGCCCTGGGCGTGCACGGCTGCGACCACACAATCGAAGTAGGCGTTCAGAAGTTCGAGTAATTCGGCCCGCGGTAAACGATCCGACAAAACAGTGAAGCCGCGTAAATCGGTGAAACAAATAGCCGCGCGGATTTCGCCGCCATCGCCGCGCCGCACCGCGCCCTCCATCACCCGAGCGCCGGCGTTGCTACCCAAGTACACTTTGAGTAAGCCAACGCCGATACGTTGCGCTGCATGGGTATCTAACAGTGGTGCGAAATACACCAGCGTAGCTAGCAGCTGTTGCAGTTGGGTATCGGTAAAGCCGCCAGGCGTGCGGGTTGACCAGCTAACTGCGCTGACCAAGCGGCCAGCGGCCGGCGCAATGCTTGCGATTAGATAATCGGTGAAGCCTTGCGAGATGAGATCATCGACGATGTCAAAGTCATGCGGCGTAGTTGGGTCACACAACTTGCGGCGAATCACGCCATGACTGCCGGCAAGCAGCGATGCAATTGGCCCACGTTTGAATTCTGCGGTGGCGGTCGCGCTCCAGCCGCGAGCGATCTCATGCACGCTGTTGTCGTTGCTGCTCCACACAAAATTCAACGCGCCCATCAGAGGATGGAGCGTTGGCATTAGCACCAAAACACGATCAACGGGCAGGTCTTCCGTGCGCAACGCCGTGCCATAGGCGGCCGTCAACTGCGGGAGATCTGGCAACAACCGGCCTGCGCCGAGTAACAAGTCCGCACAGGCACCAAGCGGCCATTGGCCTGGCGCAGGGATGCGTACGTCGTCGATACGATTTGGATTGGTCATTGATTTGTACTGCAGCGCTACCGCGTTGCAGTGCTACCGTGCACTAGCTGCAATCGTGGCTTCCAGATCGGTGATGATCTTACGTTGGTTGGCATTTCTTGTCAGTCTCGATTTGCGCAGGTCTTCCACACTGGCAATCGCTTCGGCGCGCTTGGCCTTGATGGCGTCGAGCTTGGCTTTGATTTCAGGATTGTCGAGCGCTGCAGCCGGCAGGTCTAAGATCTCAATGCTTGCCGCGGTGGCTGCGGCGACATCAAGCGATTGTTGGTCAAATGCTTGTTCAGCGTCGAGCAGTATTTTGGCTTGCTGCAACGCAGTTGTATGTCTACCGGAACCTTGTGGTGTGCGCAGTTCGAGCGCAGCCTCGCGGGCTGCGGCCACTGCTGGGGCGTAGGCTTGGTCGAGCGCGGCAAGGGTGGTAAGCGTGGCTTTGGCACCGAGTGCGCGGGTTTTGGATTGGTCGTCAGCATCGAGCGCGTCGGCACTGTGCGCAGCGGCCTCACTCATCAGCTGCAAGTTCATGTGCGAATTGGCAGCGTTGGTTTGCTCCTGTTCGATTTCGGTTGCCCAGGTTGCCCACTGGGTTGCAGCGTTGCCGCGCGTGGCAACACAGTCGACCGTCGGTTTGGCCGTACCACCACTGTTGCTGGCGCCGCGATTTGCGCTGGGTTCAGTTTTGGAGGAACACGCGGAACTCGTGAATGCGCCAAAGGCGAAAACCAGGCATGAACAGCGAGCGAGCAGTTGCATGCAATCAAAATCGCACATCTTGGTACCAGATGCTCCTTAACTGCTGACGAAAGATCACGGTCATTGGTTCTCAAAGCAATGCTTTTCGAACCAACGAATTTCCCAACCCGCGTTAAGGTGACCGCGACGTCAAGGTGCCGCTGCACATACGCATCGAATAGCGACTACGGTGGTGTGGACGCCGTGGGCATGTCGTCGATGGGACCCATCAAGTCTTCGCAGAAACTGGTGCCTTCTTTTTTTACAGCGTTCATGCATTGCAAAACGGCGGGCTGCCATTTAGCAGCAACACATTTTGCAATGATTGCGGCACGGCGCTGCGGCATCTCGGCTTGGTACGCATCGAATGACTTTCGCACGGTTGCGCGAACCGCTTCGCTGTCGTCGGCAAGTGCGTTGTCGCTGACCATATCGGCCATTTGTTGCGATTCGGCCAACAGCCAATGATCGACGGCTTGGGCACACTGGGCTTGCGTCGGGTCGGCACCGCTGGACGATTTGCTACACGCAACGGCTGCCGTTGCCCATGCAAACATGGCACATGCCAAGCGCTTTTGATTCATTGCACCATTGGGCGTTTGTTTGCCCTGGCCACGGCTGCATGGGCCAACAATGTCGCATCGTGGAAAAGCGTGATCTCAATGTTGCGTCGCGCCGCACGGCTACCGCGGGGTTGTCCGCGGCTTGATAACCTGCGTCGGATGACCTACTGTTCATCCATATGGCCGAGCTATATCGAGAAGCTCCTGCGGCGGCGACCCTAAGCCCCAACAAGAAGCACTGTTATGCATGCGCCAATATCCTCGACGTGCGCGCTGAAATTTGCCCGCAATGCGGTGTGCGTCAGCCTGTGCTGTCAGGTGCCATGATGGTGCTTGGTCCAACGGCGATGACGGTAACTAGCAAGAACCGGCAAACCGCCGGGATTTTCGCCTTGCTGTTGGGTGGTATCGGCGTCCACAAGTTTTACCTTGGCCAACCTGGCATGGGCGTGCTGTATCTGGTGTTTTGTTGGACTGCGATTCCAGCGCTCATTGGTTTTATCGAGGGCATCGTGTTGCTGACGATGACCGACCAAGCCTTTGCTGAAAAATTCCCGGGATAGCCTAGTGGGTTGCGGTTGCCTCTAGTCATGCGTAGTCCGTTGTTGCTCACGGCGATCGGCGCGCAGACCTGGATGCTGCGCGATGATTTGCAGTTTCCTAATGCCGTTGGTACCAAGTGGCGCAAACTGCAGCATCTGCGCGATGCGCTGGGGCTTGTGACGATGGGCGGGCCCTACTCGAATCACTTGCACGCTGTCGCGTTGTTCGGGCGGATGCATGGCCTCGCCACCGTGGGGTTGGTGCGCGGCGAACATGTCGATGTTGGCAATCCGACGTTAGCGTTTTGTCAGCGTGCTGGCATGCAGCTACATGCTGTCCGGAAAGCGGACTTCGACCAAGGCTTACAAAGTGATGCGGTTGCGGCGCTGGTGGCGAAATATGTCCAACAAGCGCAATACACCTGGGTGCCGATGGGCGGTGATAGCGTTGGTGGTCGCGCTGGTGCGGCGACCTTGGTGGCGCAATGCATTGCGCAGTTACCAGCGGACCAACCCGTGCAATTCATCGTTGGCGCTGGGTCGGGCACCACGGCGCGTGGAATCGCGACGGCATTGGGTCCGTTGCAACATTGTATTGCCGTGCCGGCTGCCATGATGCACGGCCTCGATCACGGGCCGTGTGCGACGGCCGAACAGGTTGCCGACAGCGCACGGCCACCGTTGTGGCTACCCCCGCCGTTGGAACGCTACGCCGAACTGCCGGCCGCTCGGCTACGGACCATTGAAACGGTCTGGGCTGAACACGGCATCGTGCTCGATCCGATCTATGTGTCCCGCGTTATGGTTGCCTTGCGACATGTCCGAAGTTCGGACAGCATGGTGCACAGTGTTGTGGTGCATACTGGCGGGTTGCAAGGCTGGGCCGGTATGCGCACGATGGCCGTGTCGGCCGGTCTGCGCATCGCCATCGATGACGCGTTGCATGGCGCGTTTAGTTTCCCTCGATAATTACCGAGATAGCTAGGGAAATGAGATCGTCAGGTGGCCCGCTTGGCCATTTTGTTTGGGCGTGCAGCCGCCCGCGGTTAAGCCGCCGATACCGCCCAGCCCACCCGTTGCATCCGGCGTGGATGCGCAGGTGCCACCCAAGCACATGCACGCGCCACCACCGCCACCTGCAACTACGAAATCTACTAATGACGTGCGGGGCCGAAATGTAGTGGCAGCACCGGCACTGCCGATGGTATTGCCGCTTTCTTAGGCTTCGCCGCCGCCTGAATAACTACCAGGCGTCGCAAGAATCGAAGCACAAGTCCCGCCACGTCCGATGGCGATGACAAAGGTCGTGCCAGGTGTTTGACTCGTGAACACGCGGGTAGCATGACCGCCTCGTCCGCCTTCTCCAGCGGCAAAGCCCGCATCGCGTCGAAGCGTGACACCTGGCAACTTGGTGGAGGCGATCCGGCGGAGCCATGCGACGCATCTGATTCTATGGTTTGTGCGACACTGCAAGCAAGGGGGCGCCGCTGGACGGTTGCGCGCAAAGTACAGACACGTGCGCATCTCACGTGCGCAATAAGCTTACATCTCGGAGCAAGGCGCGGCCGTCGCCACGTTACTCCAACTGATACAAAACCGTCAGGTCGAACCACGCCGCGAGGTCACCGTTGGCGGCGCGGTTGCATAACGCCGCGATGTGGTGCATGGCGAGTTGCTCGGCTTGTTGTGCCAGCTGCGAGGCCGAGTTGGCGGTGGCGCGTTGGCCTTTGAGCACGCTGCGGCCGAGATAGTCGGCGAGGGCTGTGACCAAGTCATCAAGTTGGTTGGTGACGCGAGGTGCGTGGTGGCGGTGGGTGTCGTGGGTGTCGTGGCGACCACGTTCGATGTTCGAATTGTTCGGACTGTTCGGCCGTTGCAGATCAATGACTACTACCTGCTTGGCATAAAATGCCAGCGGCGCCATGTACCACCCGCGGCTGTTGCGTTGCAGTGCGCCAGCGACGTGGCTAGCCGGTGTACGCAACGCTTGCACGGTGGCGTCGACGGCGCCCGGACTAACCGTGCGATGTTGAGTGTGCAACTCCAGGGCATGGCCCGCTGCATCGTTGACGATCGCGGTAACTGACTGGCGGTCCTGGCTCAGAGCGATGCGCACCACCTGCTTGATTGGTACCACCACGATGCCGGCCCCGAGGCTGCGTGGCACTAAACAGGTCGGGGGTTGCTTGCCGCGCCGTTCGGCCCAGGTTGCAAGATCACGCACTAGCAGTGGTGCTGGCAATGAATCCCAACTGCCGGTCGAAGGCAACAACGATGCACGCATGCCGCGAGCTGCGCTCAAATCAAGTGCGCCGTTGGCTTGGCGCCGGGCTGCACGGGTAACTAGCTCGCCTTGGGCCAGGTTGGTCACCGACATTCGGCTCGATGCGTAAAGTTGTCCGAGATCCGGACCGTTGCGGGTTTCGTTTGCCCAGGTTTTGTCGAGGACCAGCACCGTCGCGGTGTCAGGATCGGCGAAGTACATGCGGACCATGCGCCGATCGTCGTCGGCGTCGAGGCGGGCACCTAACGACAACAAGCGCACTTGTTCCATCGTGGTTTGTGCCGCTTGGTCACATCCGAGCAGCCACCGCGCCGGCAACGCGGGTGGGGCTGCGGTCGCGGCGCGCAGGCGTGCCACTACTTCGCCAACTTCGCGGGCCAACGCCACAAGCTGGAAGCTGGCGCTTTGTCGGTGGTAGGCATCGGCGAGGCGTTCAATAGTTTCGAGGCCATCGACGATCCAAAGCCAGCCCTGGCGTTGTACTGCGCCGCGTGCAGCGACGAGTTTTTTTTGACTGCCCGGCGCCGTCACGCCATAGGTGGCGATATGAGTGAGCGCTGCGTACACGATGTCGACGGTGGCGAGGTCAATCGTGCTCGTTAACGCCGCCGGCCCTGCGACGGCGGCGTCACCTAACGTATACATTCCGCCATCGGGTCCACAGCGAAACGCATATACGGCTAACACAACGTGTTCACAGCCTTGGCCTTTCGCGCAATCACACTTGGCATACGCGACATTGTCGGGTACCAAAAATTGCACCGTTGCGGTCGGCAGCATCACGGTGGGCACGCCGATCACGCCGGTTGCGCTGATGATTCCGGGTATCGTAGTGACCACCAGGCCGAGATGCTTGGTGGCCAGCGCGCGCGCCACCAGCGCAGCGCCGCAGGCCTGAATGAGTTCGTCGTCGCCGATGGTGCCCGGATTCCATCGTGGGTCAATGGATGCCTGCGTGGCGGATGCGGGGCTAGCATTTAGCGCAGCATCCCTTGGTGTAGCGGCTTGATACGCGAGCACTGCGGCAATTCGGTGCCGGCACACCTGGGACGCGCCGCATGTGCAACTGGTATGTTGTAGCGCAATGCCGCGTGCCAGCCTCGTCGACGCGCCATCGCGAGCACTTGCGACCACCGTGCCGTCCTTATCTTCGACCAACGTTGGGACGATGCCCGCATCGATTTCTTTGATGGCGCGTTTGACCAACCCAACGTTGGCTAGGCGTGTCAACGTTTCAACCGTTAAGGCCAGTAAGTCGGCGCGCACTATTTTAGAATTTCCTTGAGAAATCCAACCAATTGGTTGGGCGTCATGGCTCCGACGCTTGCGCCCGCCTTGACCAAGCGTTGGCCCAGCTCGCGATCATACGTAGCGTCGCCTTTGTCATCGAGCGCAGCGAGCGTTACAAACTTTACGCCCGCATTGGTTTGCCGTTTCACCGACCGTACCAATGCGTAGGCGTCGCCACCTTCGAATAAATCGGTGATTAACACGACCAATGTGCGGCTAGGGTTTTCGATCAGGCTTTCAGCGTACACCACGGCTTTGGCGATATCGGTGCCGCCGCCGAGTTGTACTTTCATCAGCGTTTCAACGGGGTCCGACACCTGGCTCGAAAGGTCGATTACATTGGTATCAAATGCAACCAAATGAGTTTTGACGGCGAGCAAGCCCCATAGACACGCAGCGGTCACGCCAGCGTGGATAACCGAACTGACCATACTACCCGATTGATCGACGACGATGATGATCTGCCATTGTTCGCCGTGGCGTTTGGAACGGCTCCAAAACACCGCGTCTTTGATGTACAGCTTGCCGGTCGCACGGTCGAAGTAGCGCAAATTGGCGCGCACGGTGCCGCGTGGGTCAAAGTTGCGCATGTTGCGGTAGCGCGATCGTCGACGATTGCGAGCGCCAGAAAATGCGGTGCGCAGTTCTTTGGCAAGCGCCGCCATAAGCCTCGCGACAACTTTGCGAACAAGTTCGCGGGCCAACGCCATCACTTCGTCGTTCATCAAGTGTTTGGTCAAGAGCACGGCCCGCAACAAGGTTTCGCTTGGCTCGATGCGTGCGAGGATTTCTTTGTTGGTAACCACCTCGTGGATGCCGAACTCTTCGACGGCATCACGTTCGAGGCGCTCGCTAGTTTCTTTAGGAAACAAGCGATGAATGTTATTGATCCACGTCGGTACCGACAGTGCACTGTCAGACAAATCGGCGGTGCGAATATCGCGATCGGCAAAACTAGCATCGCGTTCGTAGAGCCAATCGAGCGAAGCATCACGGGCCAGATCATCGGCCGTCGCACCGCAGTTGTCGTCGAGTTCGGTGGCAGCGGCTTTGCCCAGTACTAAACGCCAGCGCAGCAACGCAGGTGAAGGTGTGGGCTTAGTCATGCTAGGTCGCCCGGTTTATGTGCAGTCAGCAAGTGATAGTGAGTGGCAATGCTGAGCCAATGTTGTTCACGTTGTTGCGCGGCAGCAATTAGTGGTGGCTCAGCTACGGCGGCCAGTAACAAGTCAGCATGTGGGGACTCAGGAGCGTGGCGGGACAACAGCCGCTTGGCTAGGCCACGTCGTTCGCTTGGCGGGAAAAACGTGAAGGCGCGCCGCAACGGTGGCAATGCTTGTAAAAAGTCGTGATCTTCGAGTGCGGCGAGTCGATCATCAATCACCAACACCAGATTGGAGTTGCGAAAAGCTTCGCGGGCCAGCATGAACAAGCCACTAAGAAAATCACCCAATACCGCGGCTGGGGTGCCAGCCAAAGCATTACGCGCCGCTTCGGAGTAGTCGTGGCCGCCGCGTGCAAATGTCCAAAGTGCTCCCAAACAGGCTCCGCGAATTGCAGGCGGTGCCGCCGCTGCCAGCCGCCGCGACCAAACGCCTTCGCACATGGCTGCGATCGTAACAAAATCAGGCAGGTCAAATTCAAGCGCAGCACGAAGCGCGACAACACCGTTGACGTTGTGCTGATCGAATGGCGCTGTCGCACCGTCGATCGCTTCGAGCAACCACAAGGCGCGTTCCATGACATTGCGAATCAGTGGCACGATACCGTTGGCCAGCTCGGGTTCGTTTGCATGCAGGCTTGCCAAGGTCAGCAGCGCGGCACCGGCATGGCCAAAGAGTGGCTCGCGCGCCGTCGCGGCCTGGGCTGCCGTACACAAGGTTGGGACTAATCGTTGGAAGCCGGCGCTTACGGCACGTTGCATCGTGGCCACGATGGCCGCAACTCCGTTGGCGGCTTGCATTTGCTCGGTGATGCGTGCCAGCGCAGCTGTCGCTAACGTTGCACCATACACAGCGCGTTCGATCAGCGCTGCGGTGGTGGCATCGCTGTGACGAAGCCGCCAGGTTTCGGTTGGTCGAACGTTGCCTCGGCGGCTATCGGCATGGCTGATCAATTCAACGCCGGGGATGTCGAGCCAAAGTAAGCGATACAACACATGGCGGCGTGCCGTTGCGTTGGGATCAAAAATATCGACGGTGATTGTGGTTGAGGCTTCGGTCCAAGGTATGCCAACGGCGCTGCAGGTCTGCTCAATGTCATCAAGCAGGGGCGGTCGCGGCGTGCCCAGTGCGAGTACGCCACGGTCGTCGCCGGTAAACGCATGAAGTATTTCGACCAGGTAAAGATCGGTGTTGTCCGACATCGCGCTACGGTTCGCCCACGGTGGCGGTGCGCGCAACGCCTCTTTGATCAAAGTGCCGGCCAAGCCGTCGAGTACGTCGGAGCGAGTAGGTGCGATGTGGCCACGCAAGCGGGCCAGCCCTTGCGCCAACTCACTTACGGCGATTGCGTCAGCGGTGGAGACGCGTTGGCCACGGCGGCGCAGCCGTGCAATCGCTGCAAACATCATGTGTTCGCTGGCTTGTGCGCCGTGTTGCCACAACGCTTGATAAAACGCTGGCGATGGCATGCCAGCCGCATAGCCGGCGAAACTGTCGAGGCGCTGAAATGAAAACGGTACGAGATAGCTACCGACGCGGCTCAGCGCCGGATCGGGTGTGGGCACGTCAGGTTCGCGAGCGGCATCAGGTTGGTCCAGTTCGCTGAGCTCGTGGGGCAACGCGTCAGCGCCCGCGCTAATCGCATGCAGCGCGGGTTTGTGAAACCCACCGCACACCACGACAATCGTTGCGTCGGCCGGCGCGGCTCGCATGGCCCATGCGATCCATCGCGCCATGTAGGCTTCGCGAACTGGGTCGCGTTCGTGTGCGCTTGGATTATCGTCGGTGGTTTGCACCACGTGACCACGAAAGCCATCAAAGTAGTCGGCGAGTTCGCGCTCAAGTTTGGCGAAGTCCTCGGTTTGGAGTTCAAACAGGTGGTCCCATAACGCGTCGGTAGAATCAAACCCACGTGCCAGCGCCACGTCGCGCAAGGTTTGGCTGACTTGGCGTTCGTGATCGGAATAGCGGTTTTCAACCGCTGCGAAGGCTGGATCCCACGCTGGTAAATCAATGAAGCGGACCCGTGCACCGGCCGCGGTGCCGTCGGTGAGTGCGATCCATTCTGGAGAGTACTCACAAAAAGGCGTCCAACTTGCGTGGGCATGCATCGTGGCGCCAGCAGGTGCAGCGATAGCGGGTGCAAGCTTGATCGCTGCGCTCGGTGACAGGTTGGGCAAGGCGTAACTGTACACAGCGATCGGCAGCGTATGGGCTAAGCGCAATTCGTCGAGGCGTGAGTTCATGTCGCTGGGGCCTTCGATCAGCACCGCCCATGGTTGGCTTTGGTCAATGACATGCCTGACCAACCGAGCACACGCTGGGCTGTGATGCCGAACCCCGATGATGCGCAGTGTTGCCATGGTGCGAGGGTGTCGCCTGACTATTCGGGCAACTGGTGGCGCGCTTGGTAGTACGCTTGCCAATGCGGACCTACGCGTTTGGCAACGCGCTGTTCAAAATAGCGTCGTAAAATCGCGGCATCATTTTTGTCGGATTTGATTGCGGCGCCGGCTAAACATTCGACCAAATCGCTTGGGGTTGCGGGTTTGCCGCTCAAAAAATAGCTGCGCACGCCTACGGCATGGGCTACCGAAACGGCTTCGGCCGTTGACATGGCCGTGGTCGGGCGGTCAAGCGGCTGACCTTCGGTGGTTTTGCCATCGCGTAATTCGCGAAATGTCGTGACCAATAATTCAAGAATATCGTCGCTGGGCATGGTCGGTACGCCGCTGCGTTCGAGGCCGCGCTGCGCTTCGGCGCGGACTAATTCTAGTTCAACGTCGAATTGTGCAATCGGAAAGATCGTTTCAAAATTGAAGCGACGCTTGAGTGCCGCACTCATTTCGTTGACACCTAAGTCGCGGGTATTGGCGGTGGCAATGATGTTGAAACCCACATTGGCAAATAACAGTTTGTTTTTTTCCAATTCAGGAATTGTCATCACCCGATCCGATAACGCAGCGAGCAGTGAGTCTTGAATCTCCAACGGGCAGCGGGTGATTTCTTCAAATCGCACGATGCGGCCTTGCTGCATGCCTTCATACAACGGCGAGGGCACGAGCGCGCGCGCGGTTGGCCCTTCGGCCAAGAGCAGCGCATAATTCCACGTGTACTTGATTTGATCTTCGGACGTGCCGGCGCTGCCTTGGATGGTCAACGTCGACGCACCACTGATCGCGGCAGCCAATAGTTCTGATAACAAGGATTTCGCTGTGCCTGGCTCACCTATCAAAATGAGGCCACGATTGGTGGCCAACGCGATCATCGCGCGGTCGACTAACGACGCCTGACCGACAAACTTTTTGCGGAGGCCAAGGCGTTGATCTCCCAGAATAAACGACCGCACTGCACGCGGTGACAACTGCCAGCCGGGCGGTCGGGGCAGTTTGTCGTCGGCGCGCAAGTGGGCAAGTTCGTCCGCATACAACACTTCGGCCGGTGGCCGCTGCAACCCGCTGTCACCAGGCGGCGTCGTGGTCTCGGGCTTGCTGGGCTTTTTCACGTTGGCGTGAGCATGGATCAATCCCGGCGTTGACGCTACCGCTGTGGCCTCAGCTTTGCGCCACGGCACCCAAGGATTCAATATCGCGAATGACTTCGCTTAACGTCACATCATCAATCGCGGTCAACAAAATTTGATTGGGGCGAAGGGGCCAACTTGGGTTGCTCGACGCGAAAGCGACGATGCCGAGTGTTTGCGTTGGATCGACGTAGTCCATGCTGCCGGCGTTGAGCCCCATTGCAAACGGTAACGAAGCAAATAACCCAGGGTTAATCATTTTGTACATTTCGAAGATACATCCCGCATCTTGGGCCTCGCCTTTGCGCCAACCTCGTGACAATAGGCCGAGTAATTTTTTGGTTTCGACGACGCGGCCAGCGAAGCGAGTTAGCGCAGCGCCGGTTTGTTCGGCGGCGCTCAGCGTGAAAACCGTTCGTGCTAGTTGCTCGAATGGCTGGGCAATTTCATAGTCGGCATACACCTTGCCCCACGTTGCGGCCTCGGCCTGAGTCAAATGTAATCGGTGCGCTATGCCGACCACGGCATCGGGCGGCAAGGTGAAGGTGTCATCGTGTTGATCGGCGTAGCTGCGATCTTCGGCCACGCGAAAGGTTCCCCGGAGTGTGTCCGCTTCGGCTACGGTGCTAGCTGGTACGTAGACGCCCCAAACCAAGCGGCGTACCAGGTGAGTCAATAACGGATGCTCGACGAAGAATTTGCGAAACTCGTCGGCACTCCACCGGCGCGCATTGCCCATAGCCAGCTCGAGCCGAGTGATTTGAATATTGGCTAACGTGCGAACATCCTTCTTCATCGCTTTCCAGGTTTCGCTTGCATCAGCGCTCAACGCCGCATCATCTTTGCTATTGGGTTTGGGCAGGTCTTTGAGGCGAGTGCCGGTTGCGTCGACGACAAATGGGCTCAGCGATTCGTCGAAGCCAACGCGAAAGGAGCGGGGCCCAAAATCCAAGGTTATCGATCCATTATCTTCAAGATCTAAGTCGGGCACTAAACGGTCCGCCAACTGTTCAGCGGTCATGCCGCGTTTTGCCGCGATTTCATTCATTTTCTCGCGGGCCCGCTCCTGCAAGCCTTTGAACTTCACCTTCTGCGCAATGCCGTTGAGCATCATCAACGCAACATCGGAGCCGATTGCGCCCAAGACGTCCAAGCCCAGCACAGCGCGGGCATGTTGCGATTCGCCAGGCCACGCTCGGATCAGCGGCGTGATGCGCCGCGCGGTATCGTCGGTGCCGAGCTGGCCCAACGCAGCAAACGCCCATTTTTCTTTCGACGGTGCGCCACTGGTTAGCCACGCGGTAAAAACTTCCCAGCCGAATTCAGCGAGGGATTGTGCGTCGGCGATGGCTTTGACCGCATCCAGCACCAGCTGGTCGTCAGCTTTGAGCGCCGCGGCCAACGCATCGAGATGCGCAACGGGCAACACTGAGCCAGTGTGTAACTCAATGCGTGGCAATGCTGTAGGTTGCCAAAAATCCGGCGCTTTGAATTTAAGTGGGCTTTGCAGCAGCGCCGTTGGCAGCTCGCTTGCGTTGGCGTCGAGCCGATCGTCGTCAGCGCTAGCGCCGGCTAGGCGTGCTAGTTGCGGCAGCAATGCTTTGGCCCATTTGCCACCTTTGTTTTTTGCGGCGTCTTGGACCAACGGTAGTGCGAGTGCGGGTGAATTGCGCAAACATTCAAACGCTAGCGGCCGCGGGTCGTCGTCCTTGGAAAGCTTGTGGTTATGGCTTTGTTCGATGATCGCGATCGCGACGGCGGCTACTGGTTGGTAATTGTGGGCCAGCCGAAGTGCTTCAAGAAATGCATGCAAACTTCGGCCGTAACGCAGGCCTTGAAGGGATGTCGGATCATACGCTTTAAGAGTTGCGGTGGCGCGGGCGCACAGCAAGTCGATGCCCGCGAGGCCAAACCGTTGTAGTTGCGCATACATCGTGCCGCCGGCGACATGGCCATGCTGGGTGGCGGTCCAAATCGGGGTGGCGTCATAGAAGTCGTGGTCGGCTTGCCGCAGCTTGGACATGTACGTCGTGATGTCCGCTGCCGAGCTGGCGATGAGCAACGCTTCGGGAGAAAACATCGCCGGTTCGCCGGTCGTAGCATGTAACCGCAAATCGTCGTCGATCCACGGCTGGTCCAACAAGCAAGATGCTATCGCGCTGCGTTGTAGCAGTGTGCCGGTCGTTCGTAGTGTTTCAGCGTGGCTGCGAACCGCTATACGTTGTGCTTGGTCGGCGCTTTGCCAGTGACCTTGCAACACCCGATCGGCGCGGTTGTTGAACAGACTTTGTAGGCCGCGCAGTTGCGCGGTGGGCGCTAACCAGCGCGCGGCTGCTCCGGCGGCCACGCCAGGTTGATGCAGCCCGTTGCTGTACCAAGTATCAAGCGACCACAAGCTTGTGACAAACGCTTCGAGCGCGAACCCGAGCCCTGAATGTGCGACCCAAAAATCAATGAGGGCGTCGGAGGGATTGCGACAGTCGGCGGCCAACACCAAGAGTTGCAATGCCGCAGCGGCAGTTTCAACATTGAGACTTTTGGGCATGGTCTCTAAACTGCCGTATTCCTTAAGCACGGCACGACTCAACCGCTCGGCGTCTGCATTTCCGCGGTTCACGCCGTCTTGCACGCCCTTTTTGCCGTGGTTGCAAAAAGGTCCATAGACATCGGTGATCCAGCGGCCAACCGGATTGTCGGATTTGCGTGGCGCAGCCGCGTGCGCTGCAATTTCTTTTTCAGCGGCATGCATGACGGCTGGGGTGAGTGCGAGCGACGGTCTTGGCGGCGCGGCGGGCGGCGGTGGTAAGTGCGCCGTCGTCGGTGTTGGCGCTGCGCTCACCACGCCTGCAGCGACCAATCGATAGCCTTTTTTGGTTTTTTCAGCGACGAGCTTGTTGTACTCCAGCGCCGCTTTGGCCTCGCTGTCAAATGCCTTCGTTGAGCTTTGTCCAGCGGTGCCAATTTTGCCAAACGTCGTCGTAAAGGACGTGCCGGTGAGTTCGATTTGCCAAAACTTATTGGAAGCACCTTCACTAAACTCGTACCGAGGCATGGCGGTAGGCTACCGTGCAGCACGCAGGCTCGCAATGCGGAGCCGCCGATCGAAGCTGCATGATGCTTGGCATCGGGCCTGGGCTCGTCGGGCCTATTGTGGCGATCGTTATACTGCCGTGCCGAGCAAGGCGCCGATACCTGCCGTTATCGCCATCGCTGCCGCGCCCCAGAACGTAACCCGCAGGGTGGCGCGCCACACCGTGGCTCCGCCGGCATACGCGCCGATGCCACCGAGTAGCGCCAAAAATGCTAGCGAGGTAACCGACACCGTCCAGATGAGCCATTTGCCAGGTGTCACAACTACCATCGCTAGTGGCATGGCGGCGCCGGCGACAAAAGTTGCGGCGGAGGTAAGTGCGGCTTGAATCGGGCGCGCGGTGGTCACTTCGGAAATGCCCAATTCGTCGCGCACGTGAGCGCCAAGCGCATCTTTGGCCATCATTTGTGTCGCAACGGTGCGCGCTAGCTCAAGTTCAACGCCGCGTTTGACATAGATCTGCGCTAGTTCCTCGCGTTCGAATTCGGGTTGGCTAATCTGTTCGGCCCGTTCGCGTTCAAGATCAGCATTTTCGG
>JAGPDK010000053.1 GCA_018057605.1 Kofleriaceae bacterium
GGTTGGGCGCCAGTCGACCAACTGTTCTTCATCTACATTGTCTTCACTTTCGATCGTCGTCTTGAGAGGTTCATCAAGCACACCCGTCGCCGCTGCAGATGCAAAGTCCGCAAAATTTTCCAGTTCAGTCTCGCTCCGGCGCACGGCCGGCGGGAAGGGTTGCGGTACACGGCCGGTCGACACGATGGCTGCCGGTGCCGCTGATTGTGGTTTGCGTGTGCTTGCGCCCGGCCGCGTTGAGATGATGGGCCGGGCCGTGACGCGGGGCGCACTCCGACCACGACTATCCGTGGTTACCGGCGCTGCGCTGGGCAACAAGGCGTCGTCGATAGCATCGCTTAACGACGCCGCTAAATTACTGATGTCATCTTGGCCCGGAGTAGCGGACGCAGCGGTTGCCGCAACCGCCGGCTCACTATGCTCATGGCTCGGCGCCGGCGGAATCGCAACGCGTGATCCGGCGTGCCCCAGCGAAGGCGCAGGCGCAGGTGCCACCAGATGTTTGCCAAGCGCACGGTGGGCAATTCCAGTTAAACATGCGAATACGAGGTCCGACGGCATGTGCTCGCAGATGGTAGCGACGCCAACGGTGTCGAGCACCACCGCACTGTCGAGGCGTGGAGCACCAAGGCTCGCGATGAGCAACCGCGCCCACAACGGGCGCGGCAGATGGGCGGCTAGTTGTTCAGGGGTGATGTGGGCCATGACATCGTCGGGCGTAGCCAGGCCAACGCCGAGCGCCGAGCTCAACGCATCAGCTAAAAAACGCTTTGCCGACATGGCTAGCCCTGCCCTGCTGTCGTAATACCGGCACGCGCGGCGGAGGTCCGAATCAACTCCCATAGCACGTCATGGGGCAGATGTTTGGCCATGAGCACGGGGGTCACAGTTTCAAGCACCCGATCCGGCGTCATCGCCCCAGCCGAAAGCGACGCAGCCAAGACTTTGCTAAGCAACTCGGCTGGTAAATGGTTGGCCAAGACTTCCGGTGTGGCATGGGCCAAAATATCGGCGGGCGCAAAAATATTATGTTCCAGCCCCGATTCAACCATTCGGGCAAACCAAGCTTGTCGCGATTCGCTACTCATCATGTTTCTCCTAGCCGCCGAAGCGGCCTGCCTACGGTAACACACCCGGTCGCTTGCGGAAGCAGTGGCCGCAATTTCTAACCGCGCCCATGTATGCTGCGACCGGCGCGCCATGAAGACCTCTAGCCAACGTTGGCATTTTGCATTTCGTTGTCTAGTAACTGCGGCCGTGGTCTGCGGCATCGTAATGTTGGTGCGCACCGTCGACGGCGCTCGGCTCATTCGTGCACTGACCGCAGCCGCGCCGCTGCCATTGCTCGCTGCGGCCGTGCTAAGTTTTGCAATTCTCGCGACCAAGGGGCTGGCCTGGCAGCAACTGCTTGCGCCGGCCTATGCGCCGCCGCGGCGCGCGGTGATTCGCATTACCTTGTTAGCCTACGCCGCGTCGTCGCTGGTACCGCTGCGCGGCGGCGAGGTCTTGCGCGTGTTGTTGTTGCAACGCGACCATGACGTGCCGGCTAGCCATGCCGCCATCGTCGCGACGGCAGAGAAACTACTCGATGTCCTGGCCATCTTGCTGCTGGTATCGCCACTGCTTTGGTTGGGCCCAACATTACCCGCATCCACCGCGTGGATTGCAGTCATCGCCGGTACCACGGCATTGGCTGCGCTCGGTGGCCTGGCGTGGTGGGTGCAGCGCCGGGCCACGCTGCTGGTCGTGCCATCGATGTTCAAAGCGTTTGTACTTTTGGCGGCAGGCTGGCTGGTGGATTGCGCGGCCATTGCCTGCGTAATGCAAGCGACGGGCGTCGCCATCACGCCCGCAACCGTGTTGTTAGCCTTGTTGGGAATCAATTTTGCGGTTGCTTTGCCTTCAACCCCTGGCCAGGTAGGCGCGTTACAGCTCGGAGCAGTTGGCGCGCTGGGCCTGGCCGGCGTGCCGACGGAGGCAGCGCTCGGCTTTGCGGTGTTGTATCAAGCTGCACAGTTGCTGCCACTATTGGTGGTTGGCTTCGCATTGGATCACCGCTTGATGTTTGGCAATTGGCCGTTGCCTACGCTTCCTCGCAGTCGAGATCAGCTGCAATTGTAAGAACCTACGCGTCGCACTTGCTTCTTGGCCGCTTGTAATCCACGGTGCAAAGATGAGCCAACCAACCGGCAAGGTGTCCTCTGGGACATTGTTATACCGTCGCGTTGGTGAGGACCTCGAAGTGCTGCTGGTGCATCCCGCGGGTAATTACAATCGGCGTTCGCCTTGGGGCATTCCCAAAGGTCAGCCAAATCCCGATGAAACGATGGAAATCACAGCGCGCCGCGAAACGTTTGAAGAAACTGGCTTGACGACAGGTGATCTGCTTGATGTCGGTTTTATTGACTACACGCGCTCGCAAAAACGCGTGTATTGCTTCGTTGGCAGTGCGCCGCTTGACCAGACCGCGCGGTGCGCATCGTGGGAAGTCGACAAAGTCGAGTTCATCGAGATCACGCGGGCCCGTCGGATCATTCACCCCGATCAAGCGCCGTTGCTCGATCGACTGCTGCGACACTTGCACGACACTAAAAAAGACGTAGCATAAACAGCAACTTACGCTACGGATCGCTTGGCCTGCCCATTCGGGCTGCTTGCGGCATTTCGCTTCGTGGACACGTTACCTACCTAGAGCGCTGACGTAGTGACGTCGTGGGGAATATCTCACAATCAGCACCGGTTGGTGTGTTTACGTTGCAACGATCTAGCAGCGAGGCGCGTCGAAGTAACCATGGAGCCTAGTATGTCGAATTCAGAACGCAAGCAACCTCGCAAAGCTTCCGCTGCTGCCCGCGTTTCACGTGGTCCGCAAGCCGCGCGCAAGACGTCTGGCACGACGTTGAGCACGCCACGCAAAACCATCAAAAGCAGTACGCCACGAGTTGCTGCGCCCGACGCCAAGCCTGCGGTACGCGACAGCGCCAAACCTGTGGCAGGCCCAGCGATCGACGACCAACTGTCCACCTACTTTCGCCACTTAGGCGAGCATGATTTGCTCACCGCCGACGATGAGCGACGGTTGTCGTTGGCCATCGAAACCGCCGAATTCGCGACGTGGGAGCTGTTGTTGAACCATGTCGACATCGTTGCGCATGTCCTCGACTTTATCGAACCAAATGTAAAAACCGTCACAAACGCGTCCGACGCAGCTCCGGTAGACGCGCCCTTGGCGGCACTACCTAAACTACGTCGCCTCGCGGCGCAAGTCAGCGCTGACAAAGCCCTACGCACCGATGCACGCCACGCAAAAAAGCTTGCCGTCACAGCGCGTGAAGCCGCAGTGCAACTGCGCGGCGTTGACCTCGATCGGGAACACATTGATGCCGTCGTGCGTGACGTCGAAAGGCTACACACCGCAGCACGGCTAGGCGAAGTGACGTTTTGGTCCAAAGCCAACGCCAACAAGGCCGTCACCACGCTGCAGGCGGTGCGCCAAGCGTATCGCACCGCAAGCCAATTGCGCGGTGATTTTGTCCGCGCCAACTTACGTTTGGTGGTGACCATGGCGCGGCGCTACGACCGTGGCCAAATGCAATTAGCCGACTTGATTCAAGAAGGCAACCTCGGCCTGATGCACTCCGTCGGTCGTTTTGATCATCGTCGCGGCCTGCGTTTTTCGACCTACGCTTGTTGGTGGATTCGCCACGCCATTGGGCGTGCGTTGGCAGATAAAGCGCGCGCGGTGCGAATTCCCGTCCACATGCTCGAAGCCCAGCAACAACTTGAAAAAGTTCGCCGCGAACTCACGCGCGAACTGGGCCGGCCACCCGCCCCACACGAATTAGCCAAAGCGGCACGGGTGCCAATCAGCAAACTCGACCAAATGCATCAATACGTGATGGGCCAAGCCATCTCGCTCGACAAACCGGTGCACGGCGACGACGAGCGCACGCTGGGCGACACCATGGCCGACCCAGACAGCGAGCACCACTCGCCCGAAGACAACATGACCAGCGATGCACTCAATGTGCAGGTCAAAGGCATGTTGCAGTTCTTGACGCCGATCGAGGCCGATGTGTTGACCAAACGTTTTGGTATTGGCGACGACGAAGAGCGCACGTTCCGCGAAATCGGCGACGAATATGCGTTGTCGCGCGAACGCATTCGCCAGATTCAAAATAGTGCCCTCGACAAGCTCAAACGGGCGCTTGAGCGCGAACACCGCGGCCACGTCGAACGTTAACGTTGGGCCTCGCGCCCCAGCGTTCATCGGCCCGCTTCAGATGCTGATCGAGCCTTTGCGAAAGTCGGTTTTGCGAAGATGGACGTTGATACAGACCGGTCGACCGCTAGCCGCAATGCGCTTGGCATCGGCTAGCGTGGCGTCAATGCGCGCCGGATCGTCGAGCACCATGCCAACGCCGCCATAACCTTCAGCCACTTTGTGATAGTCGGTGCGCAGCAATGTGGTGGCCAACGGGGTGCCTAGCACATCCACTTGTTCCCGTGCGATTTGGGCCCACGACGCGTCGTTACCAATCACTGCGATTGGCGCAACACCATGCCGAACGAACGTGTCGAACTCCGCAAGCGAATATGCGCTTGAACCATCGCCCCACAACAACCAGACTTCGCGGCCCGGCCGCACCAGCGCTGCACCAAGCGCAAAACCGCCACCAACTCCGAGGGTCCCGAACACCCCTGGATCGAGCCAGGACAGCGGCGCGCGCGGCCGAACAATGTAGCTGCCGGTAGCGACAAAATCGCCACCGTCGACAACCAACGCCGCATCGTGCGCCATCGCTTCTTCGATGCGCAAAAACAGTTGCACCGGATCGATCCGCGGCCCAGCGACACTGGCCTGGCTGGCAATTTCTTGATCACGCGCTGCCTCGCGTCCGCGCAGCGCGGCGAACCACGGTGCCAGGTCGGCACGGTCGCGCCGGCGATCCGCCAAGCCAACGAGAAAATCGCCAGCATGCATATGCGCTGCGATCTGCGGCTTGCGATTTTTGCGCAATTCCGTCGTCGATAGATTCGCAGCGATGACTATCGCGTCCTTGTTGATGCCGCGGCCATAACCCAAGCGAAAATCGAACGGAAAGCCCGCGATCACCACGCAATCAGCTTGTTTGAGCGCCGCGCTGCGCGCGTGACGAAACTGCAACTCATGCGCACGCCCGAGCAAGCCACGCGCCATCCCGCCCAAAAACACCGGCACCCCAAGCGACATGAGCGCACGCGCAATCCGCCCCGGATCGACCATGCCGACGAGCGCTTGACTACCGACGACAACCAACGGCCTTTTCGCGCTGGCAAGGGCCGCCGAAGCGTGGGCAAAAAGCGCGTCGTGGCCGCGCGATGGCAGCACGTCAGCCAACTCCGGCATCGCGATGTCAGGCATGCCAGGGGCATGAAACTGTTTATACAAATGCGCTTTGACGTAATACCCCAGCGCTTTGGCCGCCACGCCCTTGGCTTGCGCCACGCCAACTTCTTTTTCGTACCAACCGCGCACCACCGATTCGGGGTACAGCAAATCCACCGGAACTTCGACAAACACCGGCCCCGGGACACCCGAACGCGCCACGTTCATGGCGCGTTCGATGGTAGCGGCCAACGCGGGCACCGATCGCACCGTCGTCGCCCACTTCGTCACGGGCGCCATCAACGCCAGTTGATCAATGTCCTGCAATGAGCCCCGGCCTTTGAGCAACGTCGCGGTCGCGCCGCCCAAAATCAACATCGGCGTCTGCGCCATCTGCGCGTTCTTCACTGCCGTAATCGTATTGGTTACCCCCGGACCAGCGGTGACGGCGGCAACCCCGACCACCCCGGTCATGCGCGCCACCGCGTCGGCAGCAAACACCGCATTGGCTTCGTCACGGACGTCGATCACCGCAATGTTGTGTGTTTGGGCCCCGGTCAAGATGGGTGAAATATGTCCGCCACACAACGCGAACAAATGCCGCACCCCGTGGCGCGCTAACACTTCGGCGATGCGATCACCGCCATGGGCTTCCTTCATGCGCTAGGTTTTACCACTTCTGCTATTCTCAAGATCGCGATGTCGAGCTTGGTCTTGTATTCGATCCCGGCATTCGTGGTGCTCATCGTGCTCGAAGCGCTGTGGTCGCGCCGACATCACGAGGTGCGCGGCTACGCTGGCAAGGACACCGCGGCGAGCCTGAGCATGGGCCTGGGCAATGTCATCATTTCGACCGGCACCAAGTTGCTTTCCATTCCGTTTTTTGCGTGGCTGTATCAATACCGTGTCTTTGATCTTCCGAACACGCCGTGGACCTGGGGCGTCTTGTTCTTCGCCGAGGACTATTGCTATTACTGGTTTCATCGCATGCATCACGAGGTGCGTTTTTTGTGGGCAGCCCACATCAACCACCATTCGAGCACGCACTACAATCTTTCGACGGCGCTGCGCCAATCATGGTTGACGCCGCTGACCGGGCCAATTTTTTGGGCCCCGTTGCCCCTGCTCGGCTTTTCACCAATGATGGTGCTGACCGCGCAAGCCTTTAGCCTCCTGTATCAATTCTGGCTGCATACCGAAGCTATCCGAACGCTAGGGCTCCTCGAAGGGGTGCTCAACACGCCGTCGCACCATCGTGTGCATCACGGCACCAACGTTGAGTATCTCGATAAGAACCACGCTGGTATTCTGATTATCTGGGACCGCCTGTTCGGCACGTTCGCCAAAGAACGCGCACCTGTCATCTACGGCATCACAACCAACATCAAAACCTACAACCCACTGCGCATTGCGTTTCATGAAGTTGCGGCCATCGCACATGCCGTTGTGACCGCAACCAGTTGGCGCGCGCGCCTGGGTTTTCTGCTCGCGCCACCCGGGTGGAGTCCTGATGGTTCATCCCAAACCGCAGCGCAACAACAGGCCGAGGCGACACGCGCAACGATGTCGGCGAAATGATCTCGGCAGTCAATGACGCATCGCATTACCGTGCAACTTGGTGACATCAGTTCGTCAAATTGTTGCCGGTTGGTTAGCGATTTCAACATACGTTTGGGCCACTTATCCCTGGGGCTCGAGGCCCCAGCTAGGGCAGTTGACCTCATGCGCGATGTAGGGGGATGTCACCAAAACTAAAAGATATCAGGTACTTAGATTGTGCTCTTTAGCGATCCCTTTCGGCACGATGGTTGCTGTACCATTTATTCACATGACGTTATTACAACCAGCAGGTACGGGGCCCAAGCCATCGCGGCGGGCCATGTTCGACACCTTGCTCCGCCACTTGGGGATGGTTCGATTAACCGCAACGTCGATGAGCGCGTTGGTTGCATTAGGTGCAATCAGCTCGTTAGGTGGATGTTTGGGTGAAGTTGTGACCAAGGAGCCAGGCGACCCAACCACCCCCACCGCCAAAACCAAATTTATTGAGGTCGCGCTACCTCTTTTGACCGCTGGTGCTTGCACCGGCTGCCATTCGAGCGATCCCAACTATCCATTTTTCGCAGGTGCCGATGCTGATGCGAAATATCTCGCCATCACAACGTCGAGCGTTGTGAACTTCGAAGCACCACAATCCAGCCGCTTGTTGTCCAAGGGTTTGCACTCAGGTCAACCGTTAACCTCTGAGCAAGCCGCGGGCGTCTTAGAATGGTTAACGGCGGAACGGGATGAACGCGCAGGCGGCGTTGCCGCTTTGTTGGAAACCCCCGTATTCACCCCGCTCAAATGCACCGCTGGCGTCGGCGGTGACGCAACGTGTCCGATTAACACGGTTGCACTTGATTCAATTGGCGCACCGGGCGCTTCCATTTCGTTTGTGTACGAACAGCCAACGTCAACGTTGACGTATTTATCGGACATCACGTTAAACGCTGGGCCAGGTGGCGTGTTCATTGAGCACCCACTGTTTGCGTCGATCGACGCTGCCGGCACGGTAATTCCCGATGAAGTTGATCAGTTTTTCTCGACCAAAGAAAACCTGATGGGCGGCGCAGCTAGCATTCAACTGCGTGGTGGCACCGCAACGTTCGGGTTCGCGCCAAACAACAAAATGAAGCTGCTATTCAAGTCAGTCAAAACCTACCAAGCTGACCAAGGTGGCGGTGGGCTAACCGGTGGCTGCAAAAAGGTGCCTGAATTTATTGCGTTGGCAAAACCTACTCTGGCCGCGAGCTGCAGTGGAGCTAACTGTCACAGTGCTGCCGGCACCAACGCTAACAGCGCCTTGGGTTTGGTGGGCATCGGCGGCACAGACCCAACTGAGCTAGCCAATGCTTGCAATCAAACACTCACGCGCGTCAACAAGAACGACGTGAACAACAGCGCCATCTTCTTGGCGCCACGTCCAGGTGGTGCCGCGCACCCCTTCAAATTTCCGAACATAGGTGCGGTAGACACCTTTTCTGCCAACATTAAACTCTGGATTCAACAGGAGATCACTGCCCCATGAAGACGACAACAAAATGGCTATTAGTTGCTTCGGCGCTGGCCGCACTACCAGCCGCCTGTGGCGGGGGCAGTGAAAACAACGGACCTGCCGATGCGCCAACCGGCGACGGTGGCACCACCGGCGACGAATGGGATCAACGCCTAACCGAACGAAAGGTCGATTACCACGCAGCATTGCGCATCGCCTCGCTCAAGCTGCAAGGCGAACTGCCAACCATGACCGAAATCGGTCTACTCTCAGCAGCCACCGATCTCGCCAGCCAAAAGCTGGCCTACGAATCTCTGGTGCAGCAGTACATCGCATCGCCGAAGTTTACCGGCCAGATGCTCAGCTACTGGCGCGACACCTTCAAGATCGGCGCGACTGCGGCGTTCGATACGGCACCGGCGTTTGCAGCGCAATTAACCGTTGAAAATCGGTCGTACATGGAGCTGTTCACCGCGAGCACCGGCAACTGTCCGACCGTCAACTTGGCAACCAACACCTTCACGCCGGCTGACTGTGCCAGCGGCGCACCAGCCAATGCGGGTGTGTTGACTAACCGCGCTGTGCTGCAAAGCTTCTTCGGCAACTTTGCCTTCCGCCGTGTCAAATGGGTGCAAGAAACCTTCGTTTGCACCAAGTTCCCAGCCGAAGCCGGTACGCCGATTGACGTTGGCAACCCAACCAACTTGTATTCATCGCCATGGCCGTTCGACAGTATTTCGGGTCTCGAAACCGGGCGCATCGACTTCCGCGATGTTTCCGCCGTGGTCTGCGCCGGCTGCCACGCGACGATGAATCACTTGGCACCACTGTTTGCAAACTTCAACAACATGGGCCAATACCAGCCGCAAATCGCGGTACCAACGCCACTCGATGGTGGTGCGTTGGCGCAAATCACCGACTACTACCCGGCGGGTCAAACCACCGCGTGGCGGTTTGGCAAACCAGCTGCCGACTTGACCGCATTGGGTGCCGCCATGGCGGCTGACCCAGACGTCGCCGAATGCGCCGTCGCGCGAGCATGGAACTTTGCCCAAGGCAAAACCGACATTGTTGATGCCTTGCAAACCGTACCGAAAGAAACCATCGCGGCACAAACTGCAGCGTTCATTGCCAATGGCCACAAACTTAAAGACCTGATGTTCACGGTCTTCACCAGCGACGACTTCACCAAGTTCTAAGGAGCATCACCATGAAAAGCAATTCAAAGATCATCATGATCAGCTTGATGCTCGGGCTTGGAGCTGCCGCTGGCTGCACCGATGACGGCCCAGTTATCACTGACAACGGCAACCTTCCACCTCCGGGCGGCTCGACCACAGGCGGCGACACCGACAACACCTTCGACCACGACAACGCTGGCCTCAGCGCATGGGAGTTGCTGGACCGGCTGCGCCAAGAGGGTCCGCCAAAATACACCTCGCGCCTACACGGCTGCCCTAAAATGAAGTACGCCACGCTCGGCAATCTGCTTGCCTCACGCGGCGTCGATATGACAGCTACCGGCGTTGTCTCCGCTGGCACCTTGTTCCGCACGGGTGCCAATGCGCTCTCGGTCGCCGACTACGCCAACCGAATTCGGGAAAACCTGACGACCAGCACCTCGTCGGCATCGCGTGAATTCGATATTTTCGCTGCAGCAGCACCAGAAATCATCGCCGCCATGCCGACCAACGTCGCATGCCAAGTGAACGGCGTTGGCACTCAGATGTTCAACGCAAATAACCAATGCACGCCAAACGGCGTCACCTGCTTGACCGGCGTTCCACCCGCCAATGACACGTTAGCGCTGTGTAACCTCACGGTGACGCGCGCTAGCACCCCTGATATTGGCAAAATTATGGCAGTCGCCGTAGTTATGGCCGCCGCTCACACCTGCGAATAGTACCAAGGAGAAAATACCATGGCCAAATCCAAAACTACCGAACGTGACGAACAACGCGAACTATCGCGCCGTGCGCTCATCAAATGGAGTCTGGCTGCCGGTGCCGCCTTGGGCGTGTCCCGCAGTCGAATTGCTGAAATCCTAGACAAGACCGCGGGCCAAGGCATTGCAGCCGCCGCGACTGAACTGCCAGCATGCCGCTCAGTCCACATTCTCGCCGGCAACGGCGGGTTTGCCTGGTTCCAATTGTTGTTCCCGCATCATGAAGTTGCGCTGTCCGGCAATGCGACGTTTGCATACCACAAGCCAGGTCAAGCCACGTTAATGCCTGGCACGGCCAAGCCTTACGCCATCGGGCCTGACACCCCATGGGCAACCTTGCCTGCCGACAAACAAGTCACCGCATTCATGGGTGGCCGCAACAACACGCACAACCAAGACAGCAATGGTGGTGACGTGCTTAACGGCAATAAGATCTATGCAATTGCAACGGCATTGCAATCGGCGAACTCGTCGGTAATTCGCGCAGTAACATTTACCAACAACGTACAAACTGCGTTCGGCACGGCACCGGGCAGTGCAACGCCTGCCAACGTTGGCAACGCGGCGGCATTCGTTGGGCTCTTCAACAGCGCAGCATCACGGGCCGGCGGCATGCTGGCCAAACAGCCAGATGCGGACCTTTACAAAGCCCACTATGATGCGCTCGCTGGCCTCAACGCAGCGGCAAATCGCAGCACGACCAAGAGTTCGTACAATACCGCCAAAGGTGCTGCGCAATTTCTCGGTCGCAACCTAGCAGCGCAACTTGAGATCACCGCAGCCGATCGGACCCGCTATGGAATTACCGGTGGTACGCGTGGCAACGTTGCCGCCATGGGCGAAGCGCTCATCGTGGCAGTCAAAGCGTTCCGCATGGGCCTGACCAACTGCATTGCAATTCCAGCGATGAACGACGATCCGCACGGTGCCTTCGACGGTGGCGATGTGAATACCGTGCCAGCACAAATGAAATTGGTGCTCGACGGCTTTATGGCCGACCTCAAAGCAACGCGTGATGATGTCACCGGCCGTGCACTTGATCTTGATACGGTTATCTCCATCAGTGGTGATACCCCGAAAGACACGTTCAGCCGTCCAGGTTGGGGCGATGGTTCAAATCGCAACTCGAACTGGATCTACACGTACAGCGCCGGTCACCTCAAATCGGGTTGGTTCGGCGGCGCCAAAGCGTCGAACGGCACGATGGAAGGTTTCAACGCGCAAGGCGCCACCACCGCAGGCACCTACGACCCAGATGCGACGGCACGTTTTGCCAACGCAGCCATCGCCTACGCGATCGCGAAACGCGACGAACGTGCGATTTCGTCATTTGCCAACGGCATCTTGGTGTCGGGCAATTTTGGTAATCCACTGAGCATCTAAGCTAAGAATCTGACTGCTTCTAGTGCTAGGCTGGGCCGCAATGAAAGCGCCCGGCCTTTTTTGCGTCTTGCTTGGTTGCATCGTGGCGATGCAGCCAGCGTGCAAAGACGCGCCCTCGCAGCCAACACAGGTCGGCAGCACGAACGGCACAGGCAGTGCCGGCCTGCCCGACGATACCGACCGCGAACAGACGCGTTATGACCAAGATCGTCGACCGGATCTGATTGTAGCTGCGGCCGGCATCAAGCCAGGTGACACCGTGGCCGACGTTGGCGCTGGCTCGGGCTTATTGACCTTGCATCTCGCCCGCGCCGTCAGCAACGGCAAAGTTGTGGCCACCGACATCGATCGCGCCGTGCTGGACTTGTTAGTTGCACGCCTGCGCAAAGCCGGCGTACCTGATGTTGTTGAAACGCGAATCGTCAGCGCGGATATGCCAGGGCTCGAAGCCGGTGCGTACAATGTTATTCTGTTGGCTGAAGTCGACCACTATTTTCCCGACCGTGTCGCCTGGCTCACAGCCGCACAAAAAGCCCTTGCTCCAGGCGGCCGAATCGTGATTTCTAATCGAGTGCATCATCGCGTTGGCGCGATGGACGCAGCAAAAAAAGCCGGGCTCATACGCATGTCACAAATCACCCCAGTGCCAAGCCATTTTGTCGCGGTGTTTACCGCAGGCAAAAATCAATGAATGCGTTGCCCGCTGCAGGGCTAGGCATCCGCCTGCGCGCGATCAAACGCGCAACCACGGCATTGGCATTTGTCGTCATCGTCGCCGTCGGCTTGGCGGCCTGTCCTGCGGAAAATCAAAACCCTGAACGGCTATGGCTCAGTCTTGATGGCGTCGAAACGCGGGTGCGCTTAGTGCCGGTTGAACCGGAACCTTTTTGAGCACCAGGAGTTGGAGCCGGGCGCTCCATGGAAGCAACGTTTGCACTGCAAGACGACCTGCCGGCCGGACCATGGCAGCTGGTTGCGGATGGCATCATTACGCAACCGGTGACGGTATTGTTCGAGTTGCTGCTGCGTCGTGGCAGCGACGACACCGTGATTGGTTCGTGGCAACAGGCGTTTGCGCCTAGACCGATGGGCTTCGATGCGTACGCGGTTGACCTCGAGATCACGGCGCCGCAGTTCGCGGTGCAGCCCGGCGATCTCTTGGTGTTTCGCTATTCCGGCGAAATGGGCATGGCCATGTCCTACATCCCCAACGGCGAAGGCGCACGAGCCAACGGCCGCATTCCGTTTATCACGTTGCCGCGTTAACCAGCATCGCTTTGACTGCACGGCAAAGCTGATGGCGCCCTCGCGCCCCAGCGTTCGCTGGTGCGCTCCATCTTGGCCTCGGTCAAACAAGGGACGTGCCCAAGGCTGGTCACGTAAGAACAATTGCACTGACTTTTTACGAATTGACTGCGTACTCGGACCACGGACGACGGATCTCCGACGACGGCCCGCCGAGCCTTACCGACCGCGCACCAAAGCCGTGGACACAGCGAAAGGTCGGCTCCTAGCGGCTCCGGAGGGGGCGACCGGGCGTTTGAACGGAGGCGCTGCGGCTGACCGCGCGGCCGCGTAGGTTGGTGCTCGCGCGTTGCCTGATGCGCCGCCTTCGCGTCACGGGTTGGTTGCGGCAGGTCAGAACGATGATGGGCATCGGTGGGCGCGCATCGGTACACGTCCGATTTTCGGACTAATTTCTCAATGAAATGCGAGCAATATTATTGCGATTTATATGTACGTGATTGCCGAGACAAGAATCGTCGAGGCAACTATCCGCATACAAAACGTCAATGCAACGCCGCCAACGCGGCGGCACGCACCGGTAGTCGGCGCCGGCAATTTTCTTTCATCACACCGATGCTGCGCGGCACAGTGAAGCAATCACCGCGTCGAAAAAGCAGGTGGTAGAGTTGCTTTATGATGCATGGTGCAGAGGTGAAGGTAGCCATCAACGTCGATGCGCTGGGTGATCAAATCGCTAAAATGTCAGCACATCTAGACGTTGCGATGCCTCGGTTGTTAACGGCGATTCGTGAATTCGATCTTGCCTCGGGCTGGCATGTGCAGGGTGCGTTATCGTGTGCACATTGGTTAGCTTGGCGGGTGAGCTGGGATTTACGCACTGCACGCGAGCGGGTGCGAGTTGCAAGCTAGCTGACCTGCCACTGGTCAACGAGCAATTGCCACTTGGCGCGATGTCGTAGTCGCAAGCCCGCGCGCTTTCGCGAGTTGCTACGGCCGAAAAGGCGGCACGCTGGGTCGCCTACGCTAAACCCATGTCAGCGTCGCAGCTCGATAACTGGTGCCGCTGGTATCAGAATGTACAGGCGTATGATCAAGCGCACGGGGTGGATGCTGGAGATGGCGGCTGCACAAGTCGCGGCGCAACACACGGTGACGCGGCGAACCCTCGACAACGGCAAGGTGAAGTTTGAAGTTGTACGGCCCAGCGACGAAGCGGCGATCGGTTGGGCAGCGCGCAATACGGCGACTGCTAACGCAAGTGCGGAACCGACTCCCGAGAACCGTCGCCTGTCGCTACACCGCCAACCGCAAAAGCACCAACGTCTGCCGACCATGGCCGGCAGCGTGCCGATGCGTTCATGATGATCATTCAAGATCGCTTGCGCGGAAATCGACCACAACGCACCCCAGGTCGAAATCATCATCGCCGTGCCGCACGGCAGCTTGCACGGCTCCTAGAATAGATGAAATGGCCGACGGCAAAGTCATCGCCACTTCCAACCCGCGACGTGGCCTCGCAGCGTTACACGATGCTCGGCGCTCGCCATTACGGCCAACACCAACGCATCAAAATGCAATGGCGGCCCGATCGACTATGCGCGATGCATCGACTATTTGGTGTGATGCGCGGCGGTCGAGCAAGCGGTCAAACTCATGGTCTGCAGTTCTAGCAACCATTCGTAATGATCATCGAAAGTGTGACGAATGCTCAGCGTTCCGTCGCTTCTGCGCCACATTCAACTGGCCAGTCGCCGACATTCAACCCACCGCACGTGTATGCGCGCGCCATTTTGCGATCATTTATTGGCCATTTCGGTTTAGTACACAGTTCACGCCAAGCGTCGATCTATGGCGCGTCTTCGTCGGCCGACCGTACGGCAACGTCGGCCCCGCAGCGCCGAGCAGTTGCGGCCAAGTCAACACACCCCACGTGATTGCGCCTAGCTCGTGCACGATGCATAGTCGGGCGCTGTGATTGGATCCGTGATCGGCGCGAAGTACCTGGTCGAAGCCGAGCTCGGTTCGGGCGCGATGGGGGTGGTGTATCGGGCCAAACAACTCGATTTGGGCCGCGACGTCGCCATCAAACTTCTGCATGCCGGTGCGGCGATCAATGGCGAAGCGCGTCTGCGGTTCATCCGTGAAGCCAAAGTTGCAACTCGGCTGGTGCACCCAGCCGCGGTGCAAGTCTTAGATTTTGGCGAAACCGACGGCCAGCCATATTTGGTCATGGAACTACTCGAAGGCGGTACGCTGCGTGAACGCCTTAAAAACGGCGCATTAACGCTCACCGAGACTCTGCGCGTGTGCCGCGAGGTGGCCAGTGCCTTGGCGGCAGCCCACGACGTCCGGCTCATTCATCGCGATATCAAGCCTGAGAATATTTTTCTACAGCGACCGTCGACGCCAAAGTCCACGGATTGGCGGGTGCGCGTCGTCAATTTTGGGTTGGCCTTCGTCGCGGAATCCGATGATCTATCCGTTGGTCGATTAACCCAAGACGGCGTGGTCGGTGGCACGCCAGCGTATATGTCGCCCGAACAAGTGCATGGCCGTGGCATTGGGCCGGCAAGCGACGTGTACGGGCTGGGCTGCGTGCTGTTTGAACTGCTCGCCAACCGTCCGGTGTTCGAGGGTTCACTTGGCGATATTTTGACTCGACAAGCCTACGCGCCGCCGCCGGATCTCATGCGGGTCGCACCGACCTGTGCTGCGCCGACCACCGTGGTTGCCTTACTCAGCAAAATGCTCGCCAAGACCGCGCCGCTGCGGCCTTCGCCGGCGCAGATTGTGCGAGTGCTCGACGAAGTGTTAAGGCAACCAGCAAGCGACACAACGCCCCGTGGCACGGCGCTACCGCCGCGCGCCGAACGGGGCTTTGACCCAGTGCCGCGCCCAACAAGTGCAGAACCAAACCACGGTGCGGTGGTGTATTTTTACGGCGCGATGAACGATTCGCTGGAGCTAAGCCTGATTAGCGCCGGTGCCAACGTTGAGCTATGGCCAACCGCAGGGCTGTCCGCGATACCCCGGACCAACTCCATTATTTGGGCCCCCGGAGTCGACCAAGCCACGCTGCAACAATTGTGCGCCAGCGGTATCCCGACGTTGACGGATCTCGAATCTGCAACGATGGATGGCATAATTGCCAAGCTGCGTGCCGGCGCGGCAGATGTCATGGTTGCGCCGTTTGCGAGTGACCAGATTACCCGCCGATTGCTGCGTTTCCGATCGACCAAGGTGCGGCCATGATCGTCGACGATGCCAACCGCGCCAGCGCGCGACTCGCCCTCGTGCGTGGCCGTTATCGACGAAAACTGACCGCCGGCGCGTTGTTATTAGTGGTCGTCCCGTTGGCCTTGGTGAGCTGGCTCGCATTGCGAACCTTTCGATTGTCGCTCGAAGATCAAGTCAAGGAGCGACTGTATACGGCCATCGACGAAATCGGCCAATTGGTGGATCGCGAACTCATCTCAACCCAACAGCACCTCGAAGTGCTCAGTGATTTGCTCGCCGATGCCAGCATCCCTGCGGCCGATCGGGTGAGGCGTGCGCGCGTCGCGTTAGCCGGATCCACATCGATTGCGTCAGTCGTGATCTATGATGGCAATGGCCAAACCGTCGACGTGTTGCGCAAACCCGACGACCATGCCGAGTATCCCAACACCGCGCCCACTGAGTTTCGGATTAGCCCAGGCCCCATGCGTGGGCACATCGTCGGTACGCCAACGGTAACCACCGACGGCGCGCGCCTGCCCCTTGCACGGAGCTTTGTGGTTGATGCGGCCACCCAGGAACGTTGGATCCTGGTTGCTCAAATGCGCATCGGTGCGTTAGCGGCCCGGCTCGACGAACTAGCGGAGCGACGCTTTGATGGTCACCCCGAGGCGTTATGGGTATTGACGCGTGAGCTGCAGGTCGTCGCCAATGCCGACCCCGAGGTACTCGGCCGCGTTGCCGAGCTGGCAGCGACACCCTTGTTTCAAGATGAAGCCCAAGCTGCAATTCGCGAACTGGCAACTGGCGGCGAATCGATGCAGACCCTGTCTGTCACAGAATATGAAAGCCCACGCGGCACGATGATCGCCGGCGTGCGCACCCTGCAAGCCGCGCCCCTGGTGTTGGTTGCGCAGCTGGCACGCAGCCAGGCGTTTGCACCAGTCGAACGCATGCGCAACGCGCTGTTCGCCGTCGTCGGCGTTGCCGCCGTGCTTAGCATGTTGGTTGGATTTCTGTTAGCGCGACGCATGTCCGTGCCGGTTGGCCAACTGGTAGGTTTCGCAGACCAACTCGCAGCGCGTAACTTTGCCGCCACCTTAGACCTGCGCACCGGCGATGAACTTGAAGTGCTTGGCATTTCGTTGCGTAACGCTGCGGATGGCATCGTCGCTGGCGAGCGCCAGCTGTTGGACGAACAACAAATTCGCGGTGATTTGGGACGGTATCTGCC
>JAGPDK010000445.1 GCA_018057605.1 Kofleriaceae bacterium
AAGCTGGTCCAGCTCGTGGCGAAGCCAACTTGTTGCTGTCGACGGTTGAAGGCGACAAATTGCTTGATCGCGATAAAGCAATTGACCAATTCGATAGCGTGATTGTCGCGCTCGGTGGCCGCAATGCACTGCGCGCGCTGGAAACCAAAGGCAACCAATTGGCGACGTATGTTGCCGCGCAATGTCCAGTGGTGGCAGACGAGACCTTCGACGAAGCGTGCAATATCAACTTGATTGACAACAACAGCCAAGTGCAAGCCCTGCGTAACGGTGCTTTGGCTGACCTTGATGCTGAAATTGCGGGCTTGCCAACCGCCACCCGCGATTTGGTTCATCAAGTGGCTGACCTGCGCTTGGCTGCGCAATCGATTCTTGACCCAATTGGTTCAGGTTATGGTCCAAGCGCTTCGATTGTGGTTGATTTCCGCCTCGACGATGGCGCCTTGCGTGAGATGTTTGGCAAAGATAAAGTTGCGTTCTCTGCCGCGGTGCAGGGCTTGATGCAAGCGACCCAAGTTGACCGCAGCGGTGATGTTAATGCGCAACGCAGCGACATCACCAACAAAGTGAAAGCAACCTCGGACAAGCTGGGTGAAGTTTTTGCTACCTACGGTTCGAGCTACAAAAAACTCGCCGAAATTGAAGGCGCGGAAATCGAAGGTCTTGGAAAAATTGGTGCCAACGCAGTCGAAATTCGCTTCGCTATCGACAGCGAGAACCGCGTTGATTATGAAAAAGCCGTGGCCCGCTCGGTTGCACAAGCTCGCAGCGAAACGGTTGCCGCCATGTACGATGCGTTGCGCGACGCGGCCAAATCGATGCCTAAAACCGGTGACCGCTCGACCGCACATCCAGAACAAATCGCGGCATTTGCCTTGTTGTCGATGACCAGCGCTGCGCGCACCGATATTCGCATCAACTTGCAAACCGACAACAGCAGCTGCGTAGTGTGTGGCCCACGTGAACGTTACAACCGCGCTGGCTTTGTTAGCTTCGATCGATTCGCCCATGGCCCACAAGCCAGCCTGATCGGCGCCGGGATGTTCGATATCAACTCTATTCTTGCTACCGAGTAACGCATGGTTGGTGCCGTTGCTTACTTGAGCGGCGGCGTGAAACGGTCGGTGAGCCAGCGCGCAACGTTGGGCAAGTGACGAGTTAGACCGTAGACCTTAGGGTAAATGATGCGGTCGGTTTTACGCTCAACCCCGTTGGCGATTAGCCGAGCCAACTCCGCGGGATTGCCGGTAGGCACGTAGCGGGCGGTCGCGGTTGCAGCGAATTTCTGCCGCGCCGCAACTTCCATGTCCGAGGCAACCGGCCCTGGGTACACGGTCAGCACCGAGATACCATGGGGCCGCAGTTCGCCACGCAAGCCTTCGGACGCCGCACCGAGGCCCCCTTTAGATGCCGAATAGTACGACATCTGCGGTGTTGGCATCAGGGCTGCCATGGATGCAATATCGACGATGGCACCATGACCACGTGCGATCATGCTAGGCAGCACCGCTTTGGTAAGCCGTAACGGTGCCATCAAATTGAGCTCAAGCAGCCGTTCGCCTTCGGCAATCGACGTGTTGACCAGCGCATCGACGATTTGCACACCAGCGTTATTGATGAGCACATCAATCGGCCCGAGCGCGGCCTGCGCTTCGGCAACTACGGCTGCGCATGGATCCGCTCCGGTCGCGTCGCGGGCAAGGTCGGTGGCGATCACCAGCGTGGCCGTGCGCGCGCCTGCACACAAAGCGTCGAGGCGATCCTTGCGACGCGCGACCACGGTGATGGCCGCATTGCGTTTAAGATATTCGCGTGCCAACGCCTCGCCAATGCCACTTGACGCGCCAGTAATTAGTACGTGCATGGCGTGCACCATAACGCGGCAGCGGCAGCAAACACTAACCAGGAACGGCCACTGAATGATCCAAAAAAACGCGCTCATACACGCGCGGTGGGTTGAATGCCGGCGACTTGCCAGTTGAATGTGGCGCAGAAGGGACGGGCACGTCCTTTGTATAATAGAGGCTAACCAGCAGCTTTGACGCTTCGTCAAAGCGATGCTGGTTAGTCCCGCAACCCGGCAGGGCGACAACTCTAAAACTCTGTTCAATAACGTTCACGCGGCTTTGCAAACGCGGTACTACCTACCAATAGGAGTGCTGCACATGTTGCTGGAACCATTCACAAGCCCGCATCTACAACTATCCAACCGGATTGTTATGGCGCCAATGACTCGCTCGCGCGCTACTTTGAACAACACCGCCAACTCGTTGATTGCTAAGTTTTACGCACAACGCGCTAGCGCTGGACTGCTTATTACCGAAGGCACGGCGCCCTCGCCAAACGGCCTGGGCTACGCGCGCATTCCAGGTTTGTTTGCACCGGCCCATGTTAGTGGTTGGGGCCCAGTTACCGACGCTGTGCATCGCGAAGGTGGCAAGATCTTTGTGCAGCTCATGCATACTGGTCGAGTGGCGGCGCTCGACAATCTGCCTCAGGGTGGCGTCGTGGTGGGGCCAACGGACGCACCGTGCCCAGGCAAGATGTTTACCGACACCGCAGGTATGCAGCCGCATTCGAAACCGCGCGCGATGACCGAGGCCGATATCGCTGCGGCGGTGCAAGAATATGCAACTGCGTGCGAGTTGGCGATGGATGCCGGTTTTGACGGTGTTGAACTACACGCTGCCAACGGCTATTTGCTCGAACAGTTTCTCAATGCCAACGTCAATACGCGCAGCGATAATTATGGTGGCAGTGCTGACAACCGCAATCGCTTCACCGTCGAAGTTGCGGCGGCTTGTGTGCAACGCATTGGGGCCGCGCAAGTTGGGATTCGGCTTTCGCCGTACGGTGTCTTCAATGGCACCGGGGCATTTGATGGCGTCGATACCCAATATCTTGCGTTGGTAAAAGAACTCTCGAAGCTGCAATTGGTGTACCTGCATTTGCTTGACCACAGTGCGCAAGGCACGCCGCCCGTACCCGCGGAACTCAAACGTTCGCTGCGCAACGCGTTCGCTGGCGTGATGATGCTGTGCGGCGGTTACACGCGTGATACCGCCGAGGCTGATTTGCAGGCCGGCCATGCTGATTTAATTGCATTTGGTCGGCCGTTCATTAGTAATCCTGACTTGGTGGCGCGGTTCAAGACTGGCGTGGCCTTAAGCCCAGCCGATCAAACCACGTTTTACACGCCGGGAGCCAAGGGCTACACTGACTACGGGATTGCCTCAGCGTAATTTTATGAAATCGCAGACTGGCGCGCTCGAGGACTTTTTAGGGAAGCGCCGTGATCAATGGCGGGCGGCCTTAGAAGTTACGCCGTTGCGATCGGGGGCCCAGGCGTATCCGGCCATGCTCGCGGCGATCGCTGGTGCGACGCGCTCGATCGTATTCGAAATGTATATTTTTGCCGATGATCGCATCGGCCGGCGTTTCGCGTCGGCGCTGGGTGAGCGCGCGGCCGCGGGCGTAAGCGTGCGGCTGATCTACGATGCCGTGGGCAGTTTTAGGTTTGCCTTACGCGAATCACTTGAGGCCGCTGGGGTCCAAGTCGTGGAGTTCCATCCGATCGCGCCGTGGCGCAAGCGCTTCAATCTATCGCACCGCGATCATCGTAAAATTATGGTGGTGGATGACGAGGTTGGGTTTGTTGGCGGCATCAACATTGGCGAGGATTACGCCGACCTCAACGATGGCGGCAAAGGCTGGCACGACCTGCATTGTCGGGTTCGCGGTGAAGTTGTCACGGATCTAGCGCGGTCGTTCCGTCGAACCTGGATTCACAACGGCGGCGCATTGTATGATGCGCCGGTGCTACTGTCGTCGGTCGGCCGGCCGATGATTACGCCCCCGGCTATTCGGGTAGTGGAAAACGGGCCACTCAAGAGTTTGGCCATTCGCTCGGCGTATTTGCGGGCAATTGCTAACGCTCGGGACCATGTGCAATTACAAAATGCGTACTTCTTGCCGGATCGCAGCGTGCGGGCTGCGTTAATTCGGGCGCGCAAACGCGGCGTTGCGGTTACCGTCATTGTGCCGGGCCGCTCCGATATGCGTTCGGTGCAGTGGGCGTCGCTGTATGTGTTTCGGCGCTTGATCCCGCATGGCGTGCGCGTGCTGCGCTGGCGCGGCCCCATGATGCATGCCAAATCGGCCGTGGTTGATGCCAGTTGGTCGACGATTGGCAGCTACAATCTCGACGCGCGCAGCCTGCGCTACAATCTCGAAGTTGCGGTTGAAATTGTTTCGGCAACTACCGGGGCTCAAATGTCGGAAGCGTTTACGCGCGATACGGTGAACTGCGATGAATTTTCACATACCGAATGGAGCAACCTGCCGTGGTATCACAAAGCGTTGGCGTGGTTAATGTACCGTTTTCGCCGATGGATGTAGTGCGGGGCGTGCGCGCTCAAGGCGTTGTCGGTGGCGCAAGCTCCGGTGGTCTGCTCGGTGCTGGCTGCAGGGGTTCAGTCGGTGCAGCCTTGCCGCTTTTGCTTGCCGGGGCACTTCGGGTTTGCACCAGCGCATTACACCAGCGTTGAATCTCGCCGAGATCACCGGCTTTGGCGGCGGCGGCGTTGATGTCGGCAAGTGGCACCAGGGTGCTGAGTTGGTCCACGACAATGTTGCGCGCTACGGCATCAAGTCGAGGCAACAGATACGCAAGCGAAATTGCATCGTCGGCCGTCGGGGTGCTCCAGCGTGCGGGCGCAATCGGCCGCCCAGCGGCAATATCGGAGGCGATCGCCACCAAGTAGCCTTTGCCCGCGGTGATCAGCGGTACGCCGGTGCTCAAGTTGGGTGCCAACTGCGCGGTGTAGCCAGCCGGCACCACGACCGCGCCAAATTTCGACGTTAGCTCGACGTTGCCACTCATCACGGTCAGCTCGCCCACGCCCGCGCGATTGATCGCTACATCGTATTCACAACCCAAGTCGATCGCCGTT